>DASURJ010000720.1:0-5574 GCA_036280115.1 Gemmatimonadaceae bacterium | reverse complement strand
GAGCCCCACGTTGTCCCCCGCCTCGCCCGAGTCGAGCAGCTTGCGGAACATCTCCACGCCCGTGACCACCGTCTTCTTGTCGGCGCCGAAGCCCACGAGCGCGAGCTCCTCGCCCACCTTGATGCGGCCGCGCTCGATGCGCCCCGTCGCCACCGTCCCCCGACCCGTGATCGAGAACACGTCCTCCACCGGCAGCAGGAACGGCTTGTCGGTCTCGCGAACCGGCTGCGGGATATACGTGTCGAGGGCGTTATACAGTTCCTCGATCTTCGCGATCCATTGCGGGTCGCCCGAAATGGCACCCGTGGCCGAGCCGCGGATGACCGGCGTTTCGTCCCCAGGAAAACCGTACACCGAGAGCAGCTCGCGCACCTCGAGCTCCACGAGGTCGAGGAGCTCCGGGTCGGTTACCATGTCACACTTGTTGAGGAACACGACGATGCGCGGCACGTTCACCTGGCGCGCGAGCAGGATGTGCTCGCGCGTCTGGGGCATCGGGCCGTCCATGGCCGAGACCACCAGGATGGCGCCGTCCATCTGCGCCGCGCCGGTGATCATGTTCTTCACGTAGTCGGCGTGTCCCGGGCAGTCGACGTGCGCGTAATGGCGGTTCGCCGTCTCGTACTCGACGTGGCTCGTCGCGATCGTGAGGATCTTGGTCGCGTCGCGGCGGCCCTGCGCGGCGGACGCCTTGGCGACCTCATCGTACGAGACGTACTTCGTCCCCCACCCCTTGTCCGACGAGACTTTCGTCAGCGCCGCGGTGGTGGTGGTCTTCCCGTGATCGACGTGGCCGATGGTGCCGACGTTCACGTGTGGCTTAGTCCGGTCGAACTTTGCCTTGGCCATGCCTCTCTGAACTCTCTACGGAAAGAATCGGATTCGTAAACTCGAAAAGTGACGAGCGCGCACCAACCGACCCCGGCCGCGCCCTGCTGGACGCCCACCGAGCCGGTCTTCACGCACCCATCACGCAACTACCGTTGTTGCGACAAACGCCGTCGGACACTGCAAGAGCTCGCGACCGGGATTGAACCGGTGACCTCACCCTTACCAAGGGTGTGCTCTACCAACTGAGCTACGCGAGCGAGAACTGTCGGGAGCCGGGATCAGGGAACTGGGAACCGCATCGTCCTCGCTTTCCACCGGCGGCGTCGCGCCTAACGTGTTGACTGCCCGGCTCCCTGTTCCCGCTTCCCAGTTCCCGAATTCGTAAGCGGGAGACGGGGCTCGAACCCGCGACATCAAGCTTGGAAGGCTTGCGCTCTACCAACTGAGCTACTCCCGCAACCTCGACGTATCCGGCGTTGCCTGCCTCGCCATTCCAAACCAGCGCCACCAGAATGGTGGGGGTAGGATTCGAACCTACGAAGGCCGTAGCCGGCAGATTTACAGTCTGCTCCGTTTAGCCACTTCGGTACCCCACCCAAGCCCCCGCTGCAACTACGGCCGCCGAACCGCCACGTTCGCCCACAGAGCTGACGGCGAGAATCGAACTCGCAACCTGCTGATTACAAATCAGCTGCTCTGCCAATTGAGCTACGTCAGCAGCCGGCTCATTTGCGCGAGACCCGTAGCATAGCGGCCACCTTCCCGAGTGTCAAGCGATTGGGACAGCGGGTATTACAGCGTCCGCCTTTCAATAGAAACGCTCCAGCACCGCCTTTCCGGGCGCGTCCTTCACCACGAAGCCACGCTCCTCGAGCACCGACCGCAGACGGTCCGACTCGGCGAAGTTCCGATCCCGTCGCGCAGCCTGCCGAGACCGGAGTTGTGCCTCGCCCCACGCCAGGAGCTCGCGTTGTTCCCGCGCGAGCGAATCCGCGTCGAACGGATGCGCACCATTCGACCCCTTGTACGTCCAGATTGCCGAGTCGCCTTCGAGAACGAGGCGAGCCACGTGCGGCTGGACGTCCAGAACGCCGTTGATGGTACCGAAGACCTGCCGCGCTCGGTCCAGTGCGGCTCGATCGCCACCGCGACGGTCGAGCTCGGCGTTCCCCCGCCCAATGAACGTGAAAAGCGCCGCCATGGCCTCCGGTGCGTTCAGATCATCGAACAACGCCGCCCGCACCGCCCGGTCCGCCTCGTCCGCCGCCTCCGCAAGCTCAGGCGTCCCGCCTGTCGCCTCTTCCAGCCGCGTAGCGAACTCGCCAATGCGCCGAACCGCCTCCAACGACGCCTCGAGCGCGACCCCCGACAGATTCAGTTGCTTCCGGTAGTGCGTCGAGAACACGAACTGCCGCAACGCCGCCGCCGACACACCCTGCTCGCGAAGATCTTTGACCGTCGACACGTTCCCGACGCGCTTCGCCATCTTGGCCCCGTCGGTCAGCAGGAACTCCCCATGACACCAGAATCGCGAAAACGGCTTCCCCGTGGCGGCCTCTGACTGCGCGATCTCATCCTCGTGGTGCGGGAAGATGAGGTCCACACCACCGCAGTGGATGTCGAGCGTCTCACCGAGGTACTTCATTGCCATGGCCGAGCACTCGAGATGCCACCCCGGCCGACCGCGGCCCCACGGTGAGTCCCACGCGGCGCCCGCGGCCTCGTCCTCCGGCTTCGCCGCCTTCCAGAGCGCGAAGTCCTGCGCGTTCTCCTTCGAGTAATCATCCTGCGCCACGCGGGCCCCGGCCTTGATCTCGCGCGTGTCGAGCCGCGACAACCGGCCGTACTGCGGAAACCGCGCGATCGCGAAGTACACGGAGCCATCGTCCGCGAGATACGCAACGCCACGTTCGATCAGCCGCTCGATCAGGGCGATCATCTCGGGGATGGTCTCCGTCGCCTTCGGATAGACCTCGGCGTCCTCGATACGCAGGTACTTCCGGTCGGCGTGGAAGATCTCCACGATAGGCTCGGTCACCTCGGTGATCGTGCGCCCGGTTTGACTCGCCCGCGTTATGATCTTGTCATCGACGTCCGTCAGGTTCATCACCTGCTTCACCTTCCACCCGTGCAGGCGAAACGTTCTCCGCAGCAGATCCTCGAAGAGGAACGTGCGAAAGTTGCCGAGGTGCGCCGGGTTGTAAACGGTGGGACCGCACGTGTACATCCGCACGGTCGAGCCGTCCGCGGGCGCGAACGGTTCCGTCGTTCGCGTGAGCGTGTTGTAGAGGCGAAACTCGGACATGGCGGTCGGGTAGGCGCGCACGGCGTCGGCACCACCCCGCGCGCGGATTCCGGCACTGCGCGGGCGGTGGCGCAATCTAAACTAGCGCCCCTCGAATTCTCCCGCCGAGGACTGCTCGACCTCGGCGACGCGCGCGCGTCCCACGCCAACCAGGCGCGGCACCAGGTTTGGGGGGTCGAGCAGCGCCTCGAGGCGTCCGGCCGAGAGCACGTACGTTCGTGTGGGAACCGTCGGATGGAACACATGGCCCGCGGACAACGACGTCACGAACCGTCCCGCGACGATGACGGCGCCACCCTCGGCGGCCACACCCCGGAGGAGCGCCGCTGCCTCGGTCGCCGACGCCGGGTCGCACCCAGGTGGAACGTCATCCACCACCAGGAGCCGAGGTTCCGCCAGGAGCGCCGCGGCGAGCGCGAGCCGTGTCTGCGCGCCGCCGTCGAGGGCGTCGACGCGCCTGTCCGCGACCGCACCGAGACCCGCGCGCTCCAGAACGGAGGACACGCGCCTCCCGTTGTCACGGAGCGGGAGATCGCGCACGATGGCGGCATACTCGAGCGTCTCGCGCGCCGTGAGGAACGCGTACGGGAAGGGCCGGTCGCCGGCATAGGCGATCCCGTGAGGCCTGGACGCGAGGTCACGATTGGGAGCGCCGCCGAACCACGAGATTGTCCCTCGGTCGGGCCGCATCAGCCCGCTCGCGCACATGAGCAGTGTCGTCTTCCCACTCGCCGGACCGGCGACGATGGCGGTGACTTCACCGGCGCGTGCGTCGAGGTCCACGTCGCGTAACACCACGACGGACGCAGAGCACCCGCGGACACCGCTGTGGTAGTTCTTGCAGACGCCGCGCATCGAGAGGAGGTCGCTCATGGCGACGCACGGTACGCTCTCGCGCGCACGGGTATGGCATCATGCGAGCGCCAGCTCGAACGTTGTACCGCGGCACGCTGCGGGGACCGGATGATTCGTTAGGGGTCAGAGTCCTAACGCATTGTTTCATCCCGTCGCGCCATCGGGTGGACGCGGACAACGCAGCAGCAACAGCTACGCGGCAGCGGCGGACGCGGGAAGGGCCGCGGCGAACGGCTCGCGTGCCCCTATGGTGCGCCGTGGCGGCCCTGGTCGGAACTGCGATGACGCGGAAAAGGCAGAAATGGCGGGATGAGGGACGGGTCTCGACCCAGATCCGGCATCCAGAAGAAGGGAGAACGGATGAGGGGATGAGCGACATCCCGCGGTACGAGGGATAGTTGGTCGCGCCGGGGCCATGACCCTGGGAACCGGCGCCAGCGGGACGCCGGTCGCCCGAAGAGCAGTTCCCCCATCATTCGACCGCCCTGGAGCGAGGGCGCGTCCCGGCCACGGAGCGATCCCACTCATCCCCTCATCCGTTCTCCCCTCCGTTCTGGATCCCGGACTTGCCGCTCCGGTCTCGGACGGCTCTGGGCGCCGCGCCGCCCGTGCCCTCAGGCGGCCCGCGCCGAGATGACGTCGAGATCGGGGGCGTCCGTGACCAGCACGCCACCTTCAGGTGCCGGAACGCGCAACACGAGCGCGCGGTCGCGCGCGGCTCGGCGGAAGCCGTGCCCCTCGTAGATCCGGTTGATCAGGATCCGGCGCAGGACAACCATCACGACTGCCAGCGTCGGCACCGCCACGAGCAGTCCGACCGGCCCGAGCAGGCTCCCCACCACGAGCACCGACATGATCGTGAGCACGGGAGGCAGCTCGACCTTCTTGGCCGTGATGAGCGGGATGACGAAGTTGCTCTCGATCAGGTGAATGACGGTGCCTAACAAGATGACCAGCACCGCGTGACCGAACCCGCCGAAGCCAGCGAAGCCGTCACCGCCGAGGACGAAGAGGGCCGGGATGACGGTCGAGACGAGCGTGCCGAAGAACGGAACGATCGCCACGGCACCGGTAAACACGCCGAAGGTGAGGTAGTACGGGACGTCGAGCAGGTACAGCCCGATGGCCGTGAGCACCGCCAGCACGACCATGGCGAGGAGCTGGCCGACGATCCACGCCCGTAACGTGGTGCGAAGGTCCGCGAGCACGTCGCGCACGAGGTCGCGGTGAATTGGCGGAAACAGCGCGATCACCCACTCGCGGTACAGGCCGGGATAGAGCGCGAGGTAGATCGACATCACCGCAACGGAGAACAGATTGATCCCGGCGTGAACGATGCCCACGACCTTCGGCACGAGGTTGCCGAGGGGCCCCGTCACCGCCTCGTAGATCGCGTTCATCAGCCGGTGCTCGCCGGGCCGCCACAGGTCGCTCATTGCGGGGTAACTGGCGACGAACCGGCCGATCTGGATCTCCCAGGCCTCCACGTATTGCGGGAGCACCTTGATGAGCTGCTGCGTCTGCTCGACCACTGGCGGGACGAGCAGTCGCAGCAGCGTGGCTATTGCCGCCACGGTGAGTGC
>DASURJ010000719.1:0-6035 GCA_036280115.1 Gemmatimonadaceae bacterium | reverse complement strand
GTTGGGGTCGCGGGTTCGAGTCCCGTTTCCCGCTCTCGAGCACCGACGACGCGTGACGGACCACGCCGTCAGCCGGCGCTCCGGTTCGTCTGGAGAACGTAGCGGGAGCGGGAGTCGCCGCTCCCGTTGTCGTTTGGATGGTGCGCGAGCAGCGTTGCGATCGCGGCGCGCCCGCGGACGACGCACTGCCGCCGGGGTGGCGAAATCGGTAGACGCGCGAGACTTAAAATCTTGTGGGGGTAACCCCGTCCGGGTTCGAGTCCCGGTCCCGGCACCAACGCTGCTCCAGTCCCACTTCGCGCCCTCCTCGTTAGGCCGGCGGTGGGATCGAGTCCGGCCGCGCCGCGGCTGGCGACGTCGAATCTCGCCCCGCCGCGTTCGCCCCCGATGCCGCGGGCGCCGCACCGCTGTCTCTCGGCACGAACGCCGGACGCCCCTGAGGCATCCAACCCGGAACCACGTCCGGCGCCGGGGCCCGTCGCACGCGCCGCCTCGCCGCGGCTCTGACGCTGTCGTGTCGCGCGATGGTATCGGCGGCGGCGCGCGTCGCGGAATCCGCATCGGTTTGCCCGGGCGCGAGTGCGCCGCGGTCGGGGGCGCTGGCGCTCGAGGCTGGCGGCACGGGCATGGTCGCCTCGGGACGGGAAATCGCGCTACTCGATGTCGCCGCCGGCCTCGGGGTAGCAGGGGCACGGCGCGCGGCCGGGCCCGCGCCGGACGTGCCCGCGGCGTACACCCCCGCGCCTAACGCGCCAGCGAGTGCGAGCACGATCGCCGGCGTGAGCGCGAGGACCCGGCCCCTTGGCATAGATGCCGGCGCGTCGATCGCGCCACCGATTGCCGGGCGCGGTGCCGGACCACGACCCACGTGCAGGGCGTCATCGCGCGAGACGCCGCTCGTGTGCGAGGCGCCATCGAGCCGCTTGGAATCGTCAACGTCAGGCATCACGGTACGAACGGTTGCCGCGCTGGCCACGAGCGGGCTCTCTGCGTTGCTCGCCAGTGGTCGTTCATCCGGTGCGGAGGTCGTCGCATCCGCGGCCGCGCTCCCGACCGAGCGAATCGGACCACGCAGCGATACGGCGCGCCGGCGAGGGTGACTGGGCTCGGCGTCCAATGGTAGCCCGGGCGGGCATTGCACGACGGGCGTCGTGCTGCGGCGAGGCTCGCCCTCTTCGATCGCATCGCGAGCGCCGCCACACGCGCATTCCGCGGCGCTCGCAAGGTCGACGAGCACGTGCGACCGGCTCGGCGTCATTTTGCCGCGGGCAAGTGATGCCGCGTCGATCGTCCGAAGGACGCGATCCACCGGCGACCGCGCCAGGAACCGAAGCGCCGGCACCCCCCCGGGCACCGACGCATACCGGCACCACCAATCTTCGCGCGCCCCCCCAAACGCCGTCGGCTGATCGGCGATGCTGACCTCCTGGCGACCGAGCTGGGCGAAGAATGCCGACGGCGAGAATCGCACGTCGATCGCCGCATCGTTCGCGCTCGGGCAGCCGCCGACGTAGGTGATGAGGATTGCCTCGCCGTGCACGGCGCGCAGCGCGCGTGCCGCGGCAACGGGAGGGGCAGCGAGCGTGACCTGTGGGAGATTCGTACCGGCGTCCGCCACGAGGGCTGCTACTCGCGGGCACGCGCACGCGACGATCACTGGCTCGTGACGACCCGCCAGCCGCTCGAGGTATGCGGTCGCCACGAGCTCGTCACCCCATGTGGGCGGGACGACCAGATCGAACCCCGCAGCGATGCACGCATTCGCGACTTGCGCGGGCGTACAGGGGCGCGCGCCGACCAGCGCGTCGTTACCGAGGATCACGGCCGCGAGCGAATGATCTCCGCCTGCGCGCCACCATTGTTCTGCTGCTGCTGCGTCCACGAGTTCGGCTGAGGGCGTCGATTCACAAGCTACATCGCGAACGGAAGGCTCGCTGGCGCGAGTCCCGGCTGCCTGGACGCGGAAACCCACCAGAACGCGGGCGAAAAAAAAGGAGCGGGCACGTGTCCGTGTCCCGCTCCCTTTCGCCCGAAACCGGCGGCGCTCTCGACTCAGAACGGAATATCGTTCGCCGACATCCCGAGCGGCGACGGATCGAGCGCATCCGCGTTTGGCGACGTCTCCGCCGTCGTGGGGCTCGCGGCGGTTGTCGCCGCCGGAGTCCTTGGCGGCCAGATCACGCCGTCGCACGACCGATCGCGGCACTTGTAGTCCGGCGCCTTCGGGTTGCGCTTCGACATCCGGTTGTCCCACATCTTGCCGCCGCACTTGGGGCACGACGGGATCTCGACCGGCGCCGGAACGAGTGTGTCGTTCGGCTGCGCATCCGCAGCCGGATCCGCGGCGTCGCGCACGGCCGCCGGAGACTCCTTCGCCGCCGCCGCCGCGCTCGAGCGTGCGCGGTTGGCGCTGCGCGCGCGCACGGTGCCTCCTGGCGCGTCGCCCTCGGGAAGGGCGGCGCCGTTGGTCGGGCCGAAGCGGCGCGCGTACACGACGCCCGGATCCTCGAGCGGCTTTGCGTTCCGCGCATCGCCGTCCATCTGCACCCAGTTCTGCTCGTAGCCGTAGAGCTCGTGGGCGATGCCGAACCGAACGGCGGCGCGCTTGAACGCGTCGGTCGCGGCCGACTTGTAGTCGCGTCCGGTCCCGACATCTTCGCGGATGACACCGAGGATCTGGAGGCGTGCCTTGAACGAGCACGAGCCGTCATTTCCGTCGTCAATGGACGGGAGCGGCGGCAGCAGCTCGAGGGTCAGGTCCCATTCGCCGGGAACAACGGCGTCCAGCCGCTCCCGGGCCGTATTGGCCTCGATGTAGGCGACGAAGCGCGCGAAGTATTTCCCATCGCGCTGAATGATCTTTCCGTCCTGTCGCCAGAAGACCACGCCGTTAGGCAGTGGCTCGGCGAGGCGCGACCAGATGTCGGCCTTCTCAGTGTGTACGTCGTGTCTCGCGATCATGCTCTCATCCCACCTTTCGCGTCCAGTCCAGGTTTCGATTCGCCCGCCGTACGTCGTCGACGGCCGGGCAGGTGCGTCCGTGTTCGCAGTACAAACCGTGCCGATCGAAGAACACGAGATGCGTCGTCGGAGTTCCGTTGACGGACTCATCCACGCGGAAGAGACGCTCGACCGAGGTTCCCGGCCCGCATTTCTCCTTGGGGTCCAGCGGCCGCACCTTCACCGTTCTGATCGGTGCCTGCTTGGCCGCTCGCCGCGCGTGCCCACCGCCGTGCTTCTTCGCCGACCCACGACCGGGACCCCGCTTCGGGTCCGCCGATCGAGGGCGCCGGCGGTTCGCTGCTTTGGTCGCTGACTTCGCCGACTTCGCCCCTTTTCGACCGGCCGCCCGGCCCGAACCGCTCCTTGGTTGCTTGACTTTCGTCACTCGACCACCGACAATCAGATACAGATGTAACGGAGTTTCGGGCGATATTCGGTAAAACAAGCTACGTTTCAACGCAACAGATGTCAACCAACCGGGACAGCAGGGAACTCGACGCCATCGGCGTACCCGAGCTCACCGCGCTCGGGAAGCGGATCGAGCTCCTCCGTATCGAGCGGCGTATGAGTAAGGGCGTCCTCGCACAGCGGGCCGGCACGTCACGGCAGCAGCTCTGGCGGGTCATGACCGGAAAGTCCGAGCTCACGAGCTCGCTTTGTGCCCGGCTGGCCGACGTGCTCGAGGTCGATTCGCGCATCCTGCGGGACGCGGAGCGCGACCGCGAGCACGCGCTGGGGGTCGACCCAGGCCCGTCGCCGTCGCGTCATCTGCTGCTGGCCCGCGCGTTCGATGCGGCCCGCCCGATCGGGAACGGCCACGCGGCGGTGCCACAGTTCGACACGCTGGAGGCGTACGTCTCGGACGCGCGCGGCCTCGAACGCACGCTCCAAGCCCTACCGGTCGGTGACGACGGCCGCCACCTCAAGCGCATACTCCTGAACGCGGTCGAGGACATGGCCCACGCCCGCGCGCTCAAGTTGCCGGCCGGCTTCTTCGACCTGCGCCGCCGCGTGGTCAACGACGAGTTTTGACACCCGCGGGCCCTCGGCTCGCACCGCCGCGGCCGACTGGCGGACTCGGCCTAACGAGTAACTCGTCGTCCGCGCTCGCTCGTGGCCCGCGTCGTGCAAGCACCGTCGCGCTCCCCAAGGAGGTGGCAATGGAGCGAGGCATCGATTTCCTGAAGGCGCAGGTCAGTAACGCCGCCATGCAGCACGGCACGCTGCTCAAGAACCTCGAGGACCACGAACGACAGGCCGAAGACCCGCGGTATCGCGACCTCTGCTCGCGCGCGATCCCGCAGATGCGCGAACACCAGCGCATGCTCGAGGACTATCAGAAACAGATCGGCGCCGAGGCCGGCGTCGGAAAGCAGGTGCTCGGGAAGGCGATGGGTGTCGCGCGTGACCTGGCCGACGTCGCGCGTGAGAGCGACTTCCTTCGCCTGGTCGGCGACATCGTCACCGCCCGCCAGTCGCAGGACACGTTCGCGACCTTCCGCGAGGCGGGACGCGCCCTCACGGATCCACAACTCGAGCAGATCGGTCAGGTCGGCGAGCGTCATCACGAGGAATTCGTGAGAGAGGCGAACCGTCTCGCCCAGCAGATGTTCATCGAGCACGCCCGCGGGGTCGAGGCGGGCTCCGCCGCACGAGTGACCGCAACCGAGTCACCACGACTTTAGTGCTGCGCGTGTAGCTGCCGATCGCGGGTGCGGCCGGCCAGGGAAGGCTTGCATCACCCGCGATCGACGCTGCACTGACCGCGCCTCCCACAGTCGGTCGAGGCTGCATAGCTTACGCGCATGACCGACGTCGTCGCCCTCTGCGCGGAACTACTGTCGATCCAATCGCCAACCGGCCGCGAAGGAAAAATCGTGGAGTTCGTCTCGCGGCGTCTCGTCAGTCGCGGATGGAACGTCACGGTGCAGGAGGTGACACCCGGTCGCGGCAACGTCTGGGCATCACGCGGCGGGGGTGGGGTCACCCTATCGACACACCTCGACACGGTGCCGCCTTACGTGGCGCCAAAGCTGGACGGCGATCGCCTCTTCGGGCGTGGCGCGTGTGACGCGAAGGGAATCGCCGCCGCCATGCTCGCGACGGCCGATCGGCTCACGGAGTCCGGCGAGGACCGCGTCGACCTGTTGTTCGTCGTCGGCGAAGAAGGTGGTTCCGACGGCGCGCGCGCGGCGAACCATCTGCCTGCCACCAGCCGGTTCCTGATCAACGGCGAGCCGACGGAAAGCCGTCTCGCGAGTGGCGCGAAAGGGTCGTTACGCGTCACCGTGAGGACCCGGGGGAAAGAAGCGCACTCGGCGTATCCGCATCTCGGGCATTCCGCCATCGAGCCCATGCTGTCCTTGCTGCCCACGATTCGCTCCCTCCCCCTGCCGGCCGATCCGGTTCTGGGAGAGACGACCGTGAACATCGGGACCATTCGCGGTGGCACCGAGGCCAACATCATCCCGGGGCTGTGCGAGGCCGAGCTCATGTTCCGGCTCGTCGGCGATGTCGCCGCGGTGAAGTCGATGATCGAGGACTGGGCCAGAGACCGCGCCGAGATCGACTACGGCTCGTACATCCCGGCTCAGCACTTTCACGTAGTGGCCGGGTTCGAAGTCGCGCCGGTCGCCTACACGAGTGACATCCCGCTGCTCGGCCGGTGGGGAACACCGCTGTTGTACGGTCCCGGATCGATCCACGTCGCGCACACCCCTAACGAGTACATCGACGTGCGCGAGCTGCGGAACAGCGTCGAGACGTACGAGCGGCTCGTGCGCTCGCTCCTGACCGCCGCCTGACGCTGTCATGACCCGTCCCGGAACACCTCCGCCATCAGGGCAGCGCGTGCCGGTCGCGATCCTCGGCGCCACCGGCGCCGTCGGCCAGACGTTCATTCGGTGCCTCCGCGATCATCCCTGGTTCGAGATCGCGGAGCTGGCCGCGTCGGAGCGGTCGGCCGGCCGGCCCTACGCCGACGCGGTACGCTGGCTCGAGGGTGAGTTCCCCGCCGAGCTCGCCGATCGGAA
>DASURJ010000718.1:0-11321 GCA_036280115.1 Gemmatimonadaceae bacterium | reverse complement strand
GCCGTCGCGATGTCGATGTCGTTCGCGGTACAGTTCAGGTCGACAGCGCTGGCCAATCCGTCGGTCTGCCCGAACTCGAACGAGTCGTCACCCATGCACTGTCCCGGACCGTTGGCCGGGTCAGTGAGGCCGAAATTGGGCGACGTGGGGACCGGGGCGATTCCCATTGGCCCTTTGTCGTTCTGGCCGCACGCGGCGATGAGTAGCGCTACCGCTGCGACCGACAGCACGGTTGGTATCCGTGCCGCGCGATTTCGAGATCGACGCGTTCGACAATATCGAACGGCCGTTCCCGTAACAGGGGTTGAACTGTGCATACGGATTCCCCGCTAGGTGAGGGATGGGACCAACGCGAAACGGCAAACGGCCGCGCAGCGGGCGTGGGGCGCTGCGTTCGATCGACGCACTGACCCGGTGTGTGACGGGCCTCACACTTCTCGAAGGTGAGGGCACGTTAATCGTGACGGGTTATGCCGTGGTTAGGCCCCCGACACGGCGGCGTCAGGCGGATGGGCGAATGGCGTCAGTCAACGGTGGTGCACGACCATTTCGGTCATTTTGCTGGCCGTTTGGCCACGTTTCCGTCGGCTGTGACCGCGCACACTGCGCCGATCGACGCGTTTCGCCACTATCTTCCGCGCCGGTGACGCGGCGCTGGGCGCGCGCGTCGCCTAGGCGAAAGACAATCGATCGGCAAGATCGCACCTCCCTTCAGGAGCCGCGACAAGGGCAAACCTGCCGAAAGGCGGGGACGCAAAGCCACGAGGCTACTTCGGACACGCGACGACGTGTGCCGCTATGCCGGTCGGGCCGCCGAACAGACCATCCATGAAGGAAGGGGTGAAATGCCAGGTGCCCGCCGTGGTTCTGTCCGACCGTTGGCATCGCGGAGCTTGCGACTGAGGAGCCTCACCGCGACCGGGCTGCTCGCGACCACCATCGCGTGTCGCGCCGACGAAACAGTCGCCGTGCCCGCTCACAGTATGCAGGGCCCCAATCGCGCCGTTGCGGGCGCCGCAATCACCGACCGGTATATCGTGGTGCTTCGCGATTCGGTGGAGGACGTCCCCCGCGCCGCGACACGCCTCCTGAAAGCGGCGAATGCGCGAGTCGATCGGACGTTCGGAAAGGCGATCAAGGGCTTTTCGGCCGACATGCCGGAGCAGCTAGCCGTGGCGATCGCCGCGAGCCCGCTGGTTGCCGCAGTCGAGCCCGATCGAGTCGTCGAAGCGCACGAACTCCAAACCCCCGCGCCCTGGGCCCTCGATCGCATTGACCAGCGCACGCTTCCGTTGAGCAGTTCGTACTCGTACGAGAGTACCGGCGCCGGGGTGAACGTCTACATCCTCGACTCGGGCATTCGCACGACTCACCAGCTTTTTGGCGGACGCGCCTCGAGCGTCTTCAGCGCCTTCGCCGACGGATTGGCCGAGTGCAACGGGCACGGCACATACGTCGCGGGCATCGTCGGCAGCTCTACCTATGGCGTGGCCAAGGGTGTCAGCCTGAAATCCGTCCGCGTTCTCGACTGCAACGCCGTCGGCACCACGAGTAGCATCATTGCCGGCTTGGACTGGCTCCTGGCGAACCGGCAAGCCCCGGCAGTCGCGAACATGTCGTTCGGCCTTCCGCTGTCTGCGGCGCTGAATCAGGCAGTGGCCAACGTGATCAACGCTGGGGTCACGGTCGTCGCTTCGGCCGGGAACAATGGAGCGGACGCCTGCCAGGTTTCTCCCGCTAGCGTCGCTGGCGTGATCACGGTTGGCGGGTCCACCTCGATGGACGCAATGGCGTCCTGGTCGGGCCGCGGCACGTGCGTCGACCTGTTCGCGCCTGGCACGAATGTAGTCTCGACGTGGAATACAGGAGACGCCGCGTTCTACGTCACGTCCGGATCGTCCGCCGCATCGCCTCACGCAGCCGGGGCCGCGGCGCTCTACCTGGGTGGTAACCCGACGGCGTCACCATCGGCCGTGTCGAACGCGCTAACCAGCGCCGCGACCACTGGAGTGCTTACCGGCCTGGATACCGGGTCACCCAATCGGTTGCTCTACACAGGGTCGGCGACGTCGGAGCCGACGCCCCCACCCCCCCCGCCGCCGACCGATAATCCGCCCAAGGCCTCATTTTCAGTCTCGTGCCGAAAAACGGCCTGCAAGTTCGATGGCAGCAAGTCGGCCGACGACAAGGGCATCGTGAGCTATGCGTGGTCATTCGGCGATGGGACGACGGCTCAAACTACAGGCCCGACGACCTCGCACACCTATATGGTCGCGGCGACCTACACCGTCGCACTGACAGTCACGGACGCCGCAGGTCAAAAGGCGTCGGCCGTCAGCTCTGTACGGATCAAGGGACGCTAGAGAGCGCTACTGACTTTCGGAGCGAGGACGGTGGGTGGGGACCGGGGCGATAGCTCCGGTCCCCATCTCGTTTCTCCGCGTAACACGTCTTGCGTTCAGAGGACGGCCATGAGGTCCGCCCGCTGGCGGCCAATGAGCCGTTCCTACACGGTTGGTAAACGCGACGGTCATTTTGTGCCCTAGCGCACAAACCAGCGGCCTGCTAAGCTAACCGCTCGCGCAGTTCGTTTGGATCGCAACCCGTCTAGGGCCTTTCTAACCGCGTGCTCCACCTTCGCATCCTGGGCGGCGCAGCAGTCCTCGCGTCTGACGGCGCACTAACCGGCGCTGCCGGACGCCGCCGCGCTCTCGCCCTTCTCGCGCTGGTTGCCTCTGCACGCGATGACGGTCTGCCGCGCGATCGCGCGCTCGCCCTCCTGTGGCCCGAGCTAGACTCCGATCGCGCACGGAACAACCTCAAGCAGCTCGTCTTCTCCCTTCGCCGAGCGCTCTCGCCGGACGTCTTCGCCGCCACCGGCGCCACGCTGCGGCTCGAGCCCACCGTCATCACCGTCGACGTATGGGCCTACGAGAAGGCCATCGCCGACGGAGCGCTGGAGAGTGCCGTTGCTCGGTACGGCGGCCCGTTCCTCGATGGCTTCAGCGTCCCGGGGCTCGTCGACTTCGAGCGCTGGGTGGATGGCGAGAGAGAACGTCTCGCTCGCGTGCACGCGCAAACCCTCGATACGCTCGCCGAGCGCGCCCGGCGCGAGGGCCAGTTTCAGATCGCCGCTGCGTGGCGACGCCATCTCGCCGCGCTCGATCCGCTCAGCGCGAAGCACGCGGTGTCGTTCGTTCGTGCACTCGCAGACGCTGGCGACGTTCCAGGGGCGCTCCGGCACGCGCATCTATTCGAGCGTCTCGTGCGAAGCGAGCTCGATGCTGACGTCGGCCCGGACATGCGCCTGCTCGTCACGCAGCTGCGCAAGCGCTCGGACCCGGACGCCGGACACCTGGTGCACAGCGACGAGATCGCCGTGCTCGATGCGCAAGCGCGTGCGGCGAAGTCCGCCGAGGCGCAATCGGCGAGCGTCGCGGCTCCCCCGACGCGAATGTCGTCCGTGAAGGGCGCGACGCGTGCGCTCGGCGCGTGGCTGCGTCCCCTCCGTCCGCGTCGCGTCGCGATCGTCGCACTGGCCGTGGCGAACCTCACGGTGTTCGCGGTCGGATTCCTCAGCCGGGCGGCGTTCTTCTCCCCGCAATTCGCGCTCGGCGAGATCGCTCCCGACCTGCCGGCAACCGTCGTCGTGTACTCGTTCGACGGTGCGTCGGGCGCACTCACGGGTGAACTCGGACGCGCGACCGCGGAGCTCCTCGCCACCAGTCTGGATGGCGGAACGGGACTGACCGCGATTGCGGCGCCGAGCGACCTGCAGCCACAGGTTCGCGCGGCTGGCGGCGATTCGGTCACCGTGGACCGAGTGAGCGCCGCACGCATTGCCGAGCGCCTGGGGGCCCGTCTCTACGTCACTGGACGCATCGTCGAAGTGGGTGGCCGGCTCAGGCTCACGGCCGCGCTGCATGACCGGGGTGCGCGCGGCGACGCGCCGATCGCGCGAGCATCGGCTGACGGGACGGCGAGCGAGATGTTCGAGGCGGTCGATCGTGTCGCGGCGCACCTGCTCGCGGGTCGGTTCCCGGGAACGCGCGGGGCGCTCGCTCGCGTCGCGGCGACGACCGCGAGCTCGCTCCCGGCGGCGAAGTCGTACTTCGCCGCCGAGGTCCATCTCGGCACGGGACGCTTCTCGGCGGCGATCGACGAGCTGCGATCCGCGGTTCGCCTCGACAGCGGATTCGCGCTCGCGTACTACCGCATGAGTCACGCGGCCGAGCTGCTCGGGCGCGAAGCGGAGACGCGAGTGGCGTCGGCGGAGGCCGTGCGTGTCGCCGATCGTCTCGATGACCACTATCGGCGGGTTCTCGCGGCGGCGGTCTCGCGGCGTCACGGAGACATCGATGCTGCCGAGGATGCGTACACGCGACTGACGCTCGATTACCCTGACGACGCCGACGCCTGGTTCGGTCTCGGCGAGGCACTGTTCCATCTGAACCCGCTGCGCGGGCGTCCGGCGGGTGCCGCGCGTGACGCCTTCGTCAAGGTAGTCGAGCTCGATCCGCGCCACGTCGAGGCGCTCGTCCACCTCGCGCGCATCGATGCGCTCCGTGGCGACTCGACCGCAGCGTTCGCGTGGGTCGACCGCGCTCGCGAGCAGGCGCCGAGTGACGATCTGCTTGCGAGACTCGCGCTGCACGTGCGCGCACTCGGTGGTGCTCCGTCGGTGGGCAGCGTGGATCGCCAACGGTTGCAACGCGTCAGTACGCTGCATCGCGGGCCCGGCCCGCGGGAGCTCCTGACGTCGACGGGCCTCCCGGGCGCGGAGCGGTTCGCCGCCCAGTTTCTCAACGCGGACGTCGCGGGCGATCTCGCCGCGTACGGGCATCGCCTAACGGCGTACGCCGACGCGGCGCGCGGCCAGTTCCGAAGCGCGCTCCGCCACCTGGACGAGGCCCAGGAATCGGACGTCGATTCCGACATGGAAGTGCGTTCGCTGATCGTGGTTGCCGGTGCTGACGCGCTCGATTCCAGCGTGGTGGCGCGAACGCGAATGGCCATCGAGCGGTGGAAGCCGTCGTACCTGCACAACCCTGACCCGTCGCCGGGCGCGATCGAGCGCGCTCGCGTCCACTCGTTGCTGCGCCACCATCGGCTCGCGCTGATCGCGCTGCGCGCGGGGGACGCGGCCGCCGCCACGGCCGTCGCGAACCGCCTGGATGCTGACTCGGATGGCGAGAACGCGACCGCGCGGGTGCTGGCCACGAGCATTCGTGCACGCGTTGCCGCCGCGGCCGGGGACTCGGCGGCGGCGCTACGTCTTCTGTCGACGGTGCGCTGGGGCGCGGCGCGGCGCAGCGCGGCGGCCGAGCCGCTCGATCGGCTGCTCCGCGCGGATCTTCTCGTCGCGACGGGCCGACCTGCCGAGGCGGTGCGCTGGTATTCGACGTTCGGCGAGGGCGCGCCCGATGAGCTCCCGATGTTGGGCTTCGCGACGCTCGGATTGGCGCGTGCGCTCGAGCGGATGGACGACACGGAGGGTGCGCTGCGGCAGTACCGCCGTGTCGTGGAGCTCTGGGAGAACGCGGACGAACCGCTCCGCAGGCTGGTTGACGCGGCGGCGGAGCGGGTGAATGCGCTGGAGGCGGCGACGCGCTAGGCGGCCACCCCGCCCCTCAACGGGGATGCCGGCGATTCCTCGACTCCGGCGCCTCCGCTCGGAATGACATCTCCCGGGAACGACGCTATGGCGTAGGCCCGTTCCGCTCGAACACGACGCGACCGCCCACTGCCGTGAGCGCAACTCGCGCGTCGCGAATCCGCTCGGGCGGAAGTCGCGTCAGGTCCTGATCGATCATCGCGAAGTCCGCGAGCGCGCCCGGCTCGAGCACGCCCCGTTCCGCCTCGTCGAAGCCGGCGTATGCGCTGCCAGCCGTATAGGCGCGTAATGCATCCTCGACCGTGATCTTCTGGTCCGGAACCCAACCACCCGGATTCCTGTCGTCGAGGGTGCGCCGCGTCACCGCTGCGTAGATGCCCTCGAGCGGCGTCGGAGGCGCCACGAACCAGTCGCTCCCGAACGCGAGCGTCGCGCCGGCATCGCGCAACGACCGGAACGCGTACGTGCCCTTGGCACGCTCCGCGCCGATCACCTTGTCGGCCCAGCGGCCGTCGTCGATCGCGTGATACGGCTGCATGCTGGCGATCACGCCCAGTTGGCCAAAGCGTGGAATGTCAGCGGGAGCGATGTGCTGCGCGTGCTCGATGCGAAAGCGTCGATCGCGCGGCCCATTCTCCTTCGCTACGCGCTCGAAGATGTCGAGCTGCGTGCGGATTGCGCGATCGCCGATCGCGTGCACCATCACGTGGAGTCCGGCCTTGTCGGCGCCGGAGACCCACTGGTAGAGATCCTCCGGCGTGCTCACGAACAGGCCGGTGTCGGTCGGCGCGTCGGTGAACGGCTCGAGCATCGCGGCGGTGTGCGAGCCTAACGAGCCGTCGACGAACCCCTTGAGCGCGCCGAAGCGGAGCCACGCGTCGCCGCGGCCCCGTGCGGCGACCGTGTCGCGCAGCCGCTCCCAGCTCGCGAGCGGCACGGCGGCGTAGATTCGTGTTTTCAGCCGGTTCGTGGCGCGCGCGCGCTCGAAGATCGCGAGGTCGCGCCACGATCCCATGTTGTGCACTGTGGTAACGCCCTGCTGCGCGACGTAGGCCATTGCCGCGTCGAGCGCGCGGTCCTCCAGCTCAGGTGCCGGGTCTGGCACGACGGCGCCCACGGCGTCCATGGCGTTGTCCTTCAGGACGCCGGTCGGCTCACCGTTCGCGTCGCGCACGATCGTGCCGCCGGCGACGTCGCGTGAAGCGCGCGTCACCTTCGCCGCGCGGAGTGCCGCCGAATTGGCGAGGGCCATGTGGCCATCGAGGCGGTTGACCCAGACGGGATTGTCAGGGGTGACCGAATCGATCCAGTCACGACGAGGCAGTTCCCCACCCCATTGCTCGTGATCCCAGTCGCCGCCGGTGATCCACGCTCCGGCGGGGGCTGTGTCGGCGAACGCCTTGATGCGCGCGATGAACTCGGCGGGCGTCTTCGCGTCGCGCAGCTGGACCGACGAAAGCCGGAAACCGCCGACGACGAAGTGGACGTGCGAGTCGATGAAGCCAGGGACGACCATCTGACCGCGGGCGTCGATCACGCGCGCGTCGCCAGCCATCTTTCTGATGGCGGCGCTCGATCCAACGGACGCGATGCGCTCGCCGCGGACCGCGATCGCGTCCGCCCACGGGCGCGTCGAGTCTCCGGTCCACACGCGAGCGTTGACGACCGCCAGGGTAACGGGCCCGGCCTGGGCGGAATCGGTGGTGGCGGCACCGCCGCCGTCAGCGCCGCGCATCTGGCAGCCGAGTGTGGCGCTCAGGACGAGCATGCCAGCCGCAGTGAGTCGGCGCATGCGTCACCTGCGTTCGAGGGCGTCGCGGACGTCGAGCAGAATCTCGAAGTAGAGCTGCTCGCGACGGTACGCGAAGTCGAGCGTGGCCATCTGCGCGGCGTCGCCGCTGGCCTTGGCGCGCTCGAACGCTTCGCGGTACATCTCATCGAGGTTGGCGAGGATGCGATCTCTGGAGCGGGACATGCGCGTATTCTGGATGGCTCGTGGGGTGAGGCGAGGAGGCTCGTCGACGGGCTCATCGCGGTCCCGATCGATCGAGTCCAGCAGATACCGCCGAGCGGCGCCCATCATGAGACGGCGCGAGTTGAGGGGGTCGGTCATTGAAGCGTGAGGAGGTCTTCGCGCGCGACGGGCACCGGTGCGTCTACTGCGGCGAGGTGTTTCCGGCCGACGAGCTGACGCTCGACCATGTACAGCCGCGAGTGAGAGGTGGGGACCGATCGGGTGGCAACTTAGTGACGGCCTGCGGGGGGTGCAACGTACTCAAGGGGCACCGTCGGCTCGTGGAGTTTCTGCGCTCGAGTCCAACCGCGTACGCCAACTTTCGGCGGTACGCGCGGTATGTGTGGGAGCGGCATCTTCGGGCGCTCGAAGAGGAAATCGGGCGCGGTTAGCAGGAGGGGGCTGCGAGCTGGGAGGCCAGCTGGGAGCTGGAAGGCTGCTAGCTGCAGCTCCGAGCTGGAAGGCTACTAAAGGCGGCTAGGTGCTGGCTGCCAAGCCGCCAGCTCGCAGCCACGCTCGCAGCCGCCCTTGCGGCGCCCGCGTAAGCCCGGTAGTCCGCCGCGGCCGTGGAACTCGGGCGGGCGGCTGGGTATTATTCTGCCAGCAAAGGGGAGTAGCTACGCGGGCTGCGGCTCGCGCGACCGGGTCGTCAGGACTGCGCCGAACGCACAACGGCGCACGGGCCGGTTGGGTCGAATCGATCAGGCGAGACCTTCGCGAACGGCGGGCCCGAACTCGGGGCCCGGCGCGCGAAGGGCTCGCCTTTCGCACATCTGGCCCAAGACCCATGAGAGACGAGGACAACACATGAACAACGTCAAAGTGTTCGTACTGATGGCCGGGCTCACCTCGCTGTTCGTTGCCATTGGCGGCTACTTCGGCGGGCAGAGCGGAATGGTGATGGCGTTCCTGTTTGCCGGCCTCATGAATTTCATCATGTATTACGGATCGTCGAAGATGGTCCTTCGCATGTATGGCGCGCGCGTCGTGACCGAGCGTGAGGCGCCGGAGCTGTACGCCATGGTGGACCGGCTGCGGCAACGGGCGGAGCTGCCAATGCCTACCCTCGCCATAGCGCCGCATGCGCAGCCGAACGCGTTCGCCACGGGGCGCAACCCGGAGAACGCGGTGGTCGCGGTAACGGAGGGAATCCTGCAGCTCGTGTCACGTGACGAGCTCGAGGGGGTGCTGGCGCACGAGCTCGCGCACATCAAGAACCGCGACATGCTGCTTCAGACGTTCACCGCGACGATGGCTGGCGCCATCAGCAACCTGGCGCACTTCGGGCTGTTTTTCGGCGGGCGGGACGACGAGGGCGGGAGCCCGGTCGCGGGGTTGCTCATGGCGATCCTCGCGCCGATCGCGGCGATGCTGATTCAGTTCGCGATCAGCCGGCAGCGCGAGTTCAAGGCGGACGCGGTGGGCGCGCAGATCAGCGGTCGCCCGCAGTCGCTCGCGAGCGCGCTACGCAAGCTCGAGACGGCCGCCCATCGGATTCCGATGAACGTGGCGCCTGCGGTCGCTCCGCTGGCGCAGGTCAACCCGCTCGCGGCGTACGGGGGTGGCGTGGCGAAGCTGTTCTCGACACACCCGCCGACGGAGGAGCGCGTCGCGCGGCTGATGCAGCTCGCGGCGTAAACCCGATTTCGTCATTCCGAGAGAGAGGCGAAGCGTCGAGTCGAGGAATCGCACGGGTGCTGGTAGAGGGGCCCCTCGTCCGGGAGGACGGCGATTCCTCGCTTCTCTCGGAATGACAACGCTCTCCCGGGACGACTGCGATTCCTCGCTATCGCTCGGAATGACCGGACAGGCGGTGAAAAACCGCCCCGTCGACTATCCGGCCCTCTTTCAGGTGTTCGACGACGATCCGCTCGAGCAGCGCGGGGGTGACGCCCGCGTACCAGACCCCTTCGGGATACACCACCACGATCGGGCCGCCGGCGCACACGCCGAGGCACGGGGTCTCGCCGCGCTTCACCCGCGTAGGCCCGAAGAGCAGGTCCTCGCGCTCGAGCAGCGAGGCCAGGAGGCTGTACAGCGCACGCCCGCGGCGGTCCGGGGAGCAGAAGCCTCCGGTACAGACGAGGACATGGCGTGAGTACGCTTCCATCCGCGCGACACGACGACCGGCTTCGTCCATCAGGCGACCATGTCGGCGAGGCGCGAACGGCGACGCGCGAACGGCGACGCGCGAACGGCGAGGCGCAAAGGTCGCGGCGCCGGCGCCTGGCGGGCCGTGCGGGTTGCCTGGACGATTACAGGGTGCTGGTACTGGCCCATGGCCACATAAGCTAGCCGTGGCGGGAATTCGGGGTGGAGCCCGAACCATTAGAACGCTATCATACGGCGCTCATGGCCACCCCCGAGGAGTTCTTCGCGATCGATCTTCGGGTCGGTACCGTGACGCGGGCGGCACCGTTCCCCGAAGCTCGAAAGCCATCGATCCGTCTCTGGATCGACTTCGGCCCGGAGCTCGGCGAACGCCGCTCGAGCGCTCAGCTCACGCACCGGTACACGCCGGAGTCGCTCGTCGGGCGGCAGGTCGTCGCGGCCGTCAACCTTGGCGACCGGCGCGTCGCGGGTTTCGTGAGCCAGGTGCTCGTGCTCGGCGCGATGCCAGCGTCTCATGACGTCGTGCTGCTCCAGGTGGAGTGGCCGGTCGAGAACGGGACGCGGATCGGCTGACCGCCCGGACACGTTAGGCATGCGACGCGGCCTCCGTGTCGCGCGCGGAATTCTCCATCACGAGGAGGCAACGATGACCGCCGCCGCAACTCCCGCTACCTCGCCCGCCATCGACCAGAAGGGGTACGCGCATCCCGAGATGCTCGTCACCACGGAGTGGCTCGCCGCACACCTCACCGATGCGAACATCCGTATCGTCGAAAGCGACGAGGACGTGCTGCTGTACGACATGGGGCACATCCCGAATGCGCAGAAGATCGACTGGCACGCGGACCTCAACGACCCGGTGGTTCGCGATTACGTGAACCGAGAGCAGTTCCAGGAGCTGCTCCGCTCGAAGGGAATCGACGACACCACGACCGTCGTGTTCTACGGGGACAAGAACAACTGGTGGGCCACCTACGCCTTCTGGGTGTTCCAGCTGTTCGGCTTCAAGAACGCGCGCGTGCTGGACGGTGGGCGCACGAAGTGGGAGCAGGAAGGCCGCCAGATGGTGACCGACGTGCCCAGCTTCCCGCGGACGAACTACACGGCACCGGAGCGCGACGACTCGAAGATCCGGGCGTTCAAGGAGCAGGTGCTGCAGCACATGAAGAGCGGCGGCAAGCTCGTGGACGTGCGGTCGCCGGACGAGTTCTCGGGCAAGAAGACCCACATGCCCGAGTATCCGCAGGAAGGAGTGCTCCGCGGGGGGCACATCCCCGGCGCTCGAAGCGTTCCGTGGGCGAAAGCCGCGAACCCGGACGGCTCGTTCAAGTCCGCCGAGGAGCTCCGCACGATCTACGAGAAGGAACAGGGCCTCGAGCGCAACGACGACGTGATCGCGTACTGCCGCATCGGCGAACGCTCGTCGCACACGTGGTTCGTGCTCACCTACCTGCTCGGATACGACAAGGTCCGCAACTACGACGGCAGCTGGACCGAGTGGGGGAACAGCGTCCGGGTGCCTATCGAAACCGGACCTGGCGGGACAGTGTGAATTCGAGTCGCCAGCTGTTAGTCGTTGGT
>DASURJ010000717.1:0-11056 GCA_036280115.1 Gemmatimonadaceae bacterium | reverse complement strand
CAAAGGGAGGAGGGCGAGCCTAACGCCGGCGGACACGAACACGACACCGGCGCCAAGACTCCCGCCGCAGAGATGGGCGACCGCGACGATCGACGCCCGAATGACCTCAACGAACGCATCCCACATACCGAGCTCCGGTGTGGCAGGTGGCCGATAAACTACATCTCCGAGCTTCATCGCGCCGTGTCCTCCGAGCGTCATCGCGCCAGGTAGGCATCGCGACCGGTCCAGTTGGGGAAGCAGCAGGAGGGGGGGATGGACAGGATGAACAGGAGACCCAAGATGACTCGGGCGGCAGCGGTGTTGCTCGCACAAGCGGCCTAAAGGAAGAGGTGAACGACCGCCCGGGACGCCACCGTCCCTGAAAGCCGTTACCCTTTCTTCTCAGGCCTCTTACGCAATCAACCGTGCCGCCGCGTTGGTCATCTTCGTCATCCTGTTCATCCTGTCCATCCCCCTCCTGCCGTTTCCCAAACGGGACCGGTCGAGATGCTGACTGTGCGCGATGAAGCTCGGAGAACGGTTCGCGATGCCTACCGGGCGCGATGACGCTCGGAGCCGGGAAGGTTAACGGAGCAGAGCTCGGACCCGATCCGCGTACTGTCGGCTGCTCCGGAGCCGCACGCCGCCGCGAAGGTCGACGACATGACTCCCCGATTCATGGCTCCGGATCGATACGATGCGATCCACCGCGACGATCGCCGAGCGGTGAATCCTGATGAAGCGCGCCGGGTCGAGCTCGTCTTCAGCCTGCTTCATGGTACCGCGGCTCAGATGTGATTTCGGGCCGACATGGAGGCGCAGGTAGTTGTCGGCCACGTCGATCCAATCGACCTCCTCGACCGGGACGAAGTAGTGCGTGTTCCCACGCCGTACCACGAAGCGCGCCCGGAGCCCGCGCGCCCGCTCCGCCGATGCAGCTGCAGCGACGAGCGCGCGCCAGTGCGCGGTCGATCGCGATGCGAGCCGCTCCCTCGCGCGCGCCACGGCCGCCGCGAATCGGGACCGTGTCACGGGTTTATGCAGGTAATCCACCGCACCGACCTCGAACGCATGCAGTGCATAATGCTCGTACGCCGTGATGAACACGACGGCGGGGACACGATGCACGTCGAGCGCAGCGATCACGCCGAAACCGTCCAGCTCCGGCATCTCCACGTCGATGAAGATGAGGTCCGGCTCGAGACGGGTGATGAGATCGAGTGCATCGAGCCCGTTCCCGCCCTCACCCACGAGCTCCAGGCCAGGCGTCTCCCGCACGAGGGTGCTGACACGCTCGCGCGCCAGGGGTTCGTCGTCCACCGTAACGACGCGAACCGTGCTCATTGCGCCACGGCCACCTCGGCCGGCGGCCGCGACTTGTGTCGTCGGTATGGAATCTCGATGCGCACAACGGTTCCGCCATCGGCTTGCCCTTCGATCGTGAGGCGCTGCGCCTCGCCGAAGGACGCACGCAGCCGCTCGCGCGTGTTGCCGAGCCCGATCCCTTCGCGTGGCGGTACGCCGTTAGGCAGGCCGGCACCATCGTCGGACACCTCGAGCATGAGTCTGTCGGCGACCTTCCATGCTCGCACGCGGATCTGTCCGCCTCGCGCCCGCAGGCCGATCCCGTGCGAGAGTGCGTTCTCCACCAGGGGCTGCAGGATGAACAGCGGAACGGACGCCCCGGCCACGTCCGGCGCGACGTCGATGTCGAACGACAGTCGGTCCGCGAATCGGAGCTCCGCGATCTCGAGGTACGTGCGCACGAACCGCAGCTCGTCCTCGATGGGCACCAGGACTTGATGACGATGCCGCAGCACGTCGCGAAGCAGGTCGCTCAGCTTCGCGAGCATCTCATCGGCTGCCTCGGCGTCCCGATGAATGAGGGTCGAGATCCCCTGTAGCGTGTTGAAGAGGAAATGCGGGTGGAGCTGCCCGGTGAGTGCGATCAAACGCTGCTCGGCGACCTCCGCGCGCAGCCGTTCACGCTCGAGTGCGGCGCGGACCGAGCGCCGCCGCGCTTCGATGGCGATGACGACCCCGGCGACGGCGAGCCAGGGCAGCACGTTCTCGCGAAGCGCCACCGTCAGGTAACTCGCGAACGGCGGCCCGAGCGAAGCACCTCCGTAGACCACGAAGTATTCCGTCGTGGCGCTCGCGATCATGAGTAGCACGAGCACGACGACACCGACCAGCAGGGCACGACGGCGATGCTCGTACGCGACCTCGACGCGGCGAGCCGCGAGAAGCATGAGCGGCAACGCGACGGCGACGGCGTACCACGTGACGGAGCCGACGCCGAGCTGGTAGAGGAGTCGCGACAAGTCCTGCGGCGGCGCGGGCACGCGTCGAAGCAAGCGCTCACCGGACCGTAACGGGGGGCCGGGTGGCTCGGCGTAGATCCCGAGGGCGATCGCGCCAACTACGACGGCACCCCAGAGAAGCGTGGGGAGCAGCCAACTCGGTAACGGCTTTCTCTCGTTCGTCGGGATCACCGGCGAATGGTGGCCCATGGGTAGGGCGCGTGCAACGGGCCGCTCCGCCCGCCCGCCCCTGAAATCCGTACGATCGCCCCTCGCCCGTCGGGACCGCGCGACGCCGCACTGCTCACAGGCGCGGCGCGAGTGCGGCGGCGGCGTCGGGCGACGGCATCACCGGGTGCACCTCGAAGTCCACGAGGTCGCTCCAGTTACGAATCCAGTCATCAAGGAGCTCGCGGTCGTCACACTCCATGAGCTGAAAGCACTGACGGAAGTCATCGGTGACCCAGCTGTCGACGTATTGCAGCCCGGCCGGGGCGAGCCGTCCGCGATCGCGGAACCGTCGGTAGACGGGAAGCGGGTCGGCGTTGCGAAACCGCTCGACGATCATGAAGAGCATGGATGGATGGGAAAAATTGTCGATGTCTGCTGTCCGTCCCCGAGTTCGGTGGAACCGCCACCTCACTGCTGCGCCCAATGCGTCCGATCCGGTACTCATTCCTCGTCTCGCTCGGAACGACACAACGCGGGCAAACCCCACAGGAGCAGCAGGATGCCTCTTCGGTATCGCATTCATCCAGCCGTCCTTCGCATACTCGTCGCGGCCGCAACGCTTGCGTTCGTCGCGGCGCCGGCAGCGGCACAAATCGCACGCGGTTCCGGCGGACTCCCACCTCGCGATGAGTGGCAGCGAGTCGACGACATCCTCGCGGCCCTCCGAATCACCGACGGACATCGAGTGGCGGACATCGCCGCAGGGCAAGGCTACCTCACGAAGCCGCTGGCGAAGAAGGTTGGCAAGTCCGGAATCGTCTACGCGGTCGAGATCAGTGACGAGGCTCGCCGAGCCCTGGCGGAGCTGGCCGTGCGCGACTCGCTCACGAACGTCGAGATCATCGTCGGCACAGAGACGGACCCCAAATTGCCGGCGGATCTGGATGGCGCGGTGATCCTGAACGCGTACCACGAGATGACGGCCTCCAAGCCGATGCTCGAGGCGATCAGGCGTTCGCTGCGACCGGGCGCACTGCTCGTGCTGGTCGACAACGGCGTCCCGCCCGGTCACGCACCTACGCGAGAGGAACAGGTGCGCCGGCACGGGATCGACCCGACATTCGTCGACGCCGAGCTCCGCGCGGCCGGATTCGACATCGTGGACCGCCAGGACAGGTTCATCGTCGAGCCGTTCTCCCAATGGCTCATCGTGGCTCGCCGGCCGGGGCCATGACGTCGTGACCAACGCGACAGGCTGACCGCCGTCCGTGGTCTTGATCGTCATATCTTGACAGTCAAGAGGAAGCTCGGTATCGTTGCCATCGACGCCACCCGAGGCCCATGGACGAGCAGAACACCGATGTCATCCCCGGCACGCTCGACATGCTCATCCTCAAGACATTGAGCCTCGAGCCCATGCACGGCTTCGGCATCGCCCGCCGCGTGGAGCAGATCTCGCGCGGCGTGTTCAAGGTGAACCCAGGGTCGCTCCTCACGGCGCTCAAGCGTCTCGAGCGCGCCGGTTGGCTCGACGCCGAGTGGCGCCAGTCCGCAAGCTCGCGCCGCGCGAAGTACTACTCGCTCACGAAGGCTGGACGCAGACAGCTCGAAGTCGAGACCGAGGACTGGAATCGGCGCGCGACCGCCATCGCCAGGCTGCTCAGGGCCGACGCGTGATCGTAGCGCTCTGGCGTCACATCACGCGCGGGGTGCGCGCGCTGGCCAGGCCCACCGCCACGGACCGCGACCTCGATGACGAAGTCGAGCACTACCTGGACTCGCTGACCGACGAACTCGTCGCGGCGGGCCACGCGCCAGCGGACGCACGGCGGCTGGCGCTCGTGCGTCTTGGCAACACCACCGTCACGCGCGAGCAGGTCCGCGTCTACGGCTGGGAGAACGCGATGGAGAGCGTCATTGCCGACGTCCGCTATGCCGCGCGGCGCCTCAGAGGCAGTCCGGGCTTCACAACCGTCACGGCGGTCACACTCGCACTCGGAATTGGAGCCGCGGCCGTCATCTTCAGCGCAGTGAATCCGATCCTGTTCGAGCCGCTGCCGTACCCGACGGCGCAACGGATCGTGAGTATCGCCGATCGTGGGAGCGACGGATCTCCGGTGGACGTCACCTTCGGAACGTACCGCGAGATCCTCGCGCGCACCCGGACGTACGACGCCCTCGCCGTCTTCCGCCCGTGGCAGCCAACGGCGACGGGTGCCGCCGAGCCCGAGCGACTCGACGGGCAGCGAGTGAGCGCGAGCTATCTCCGCGTGCTCGGCGTGTCGCCGGCGCTCGGCCGCGATTTTTCCTCTGCCGACGACGTCCCCGACGCGCCTAACGTCGCCATACTCGGTGACGGGATCTGGCGACGCCGCTTCGGTGGCGACGCGGCGATTGTCGGGAAGCAGATCGTTCTCAATGGAACGAGTTATACCGTCGTCGGAATCATGCCGGCGACGTTCGAGAACGTGCTCGCGCCATCGGCCGAGGTGTGGACGCCACTCCGCTATGACCCGATGCTCCCGCAGGACGGACGCGAATGGGGGCATCATCTGCGCATGGTGGGGCGGCTGCGGCCGAATACGAGCGTGGAGCAGGCAGCGCGGGAGCTGAATGCGATCGCGAGTGCACCGGTGCCGGAGCTCGCGCGCGTTCCGTGGGCGTCCCTGCGTAACGGACTCGCCGTTGCATCGCTGCAGGCCGAGTTGACTCGCGGGGTGCGGCCCGTCCTCCTGGCCATGCTCGGCGCCGTCGGGCTCGTGCTCGTGATGGCGTGTGTGAACGTGACGAACCTGCTGCTCGGCAGAGGCGTGCGGCGGCGCGGCGAGCTGGCGATGCGAGCGGCGCTCGGCGCCGGTCGCGGAAGACTCGTACGTCAGCTCGTGACGGAGAGCGTGATCATCGCGGGCATCGGCGGAGCGTTAGGGTTGATCGTCGCGGAGCTCGGGGTTCGGGCGCTCGTGGCTTTGAGCCCGGCCGGGCTACCCCGCGCGGGCGCGGTCCGGCTCGATCTCACCGTGATCGCCATCGGTGTGGCGGTAACGACGCTGATCGGAGTGACGGTCGGGGCGCTGCCGGCGCTGCACCTCACACGAGGTGATCTCCACGATGGTATTCGAGAGAGCTCTCGCCGGACGAGCGGTGGACATCGGGGTGTCCGCAATTCCCTCGTGATCGCGGAGGTGTCGCTCGCATTCGTGCTGCTCGTTGGTGCGGGCCTGCTCCTGCGCAGCGTACATCGACTCCTCGGCGTCTCTGCGGGCTTCGACTCCGCGAACGTGCTCGCGCTGCAGGTGCAGACGGCGGGGCCCCGATTCGCTGCCGACGGTGCGACGCAACAGTTCTTCGCGCAGGCGCTCGACGCGGTCCGCGGCGTGCCCGGCGTCGTGTCAGCGGGGCTCACGAGTCAACTGCCGCTGAGCGGGGACGTCGATCGGTACGGCACGAAGTTCGAGAGCGTCTCCGATACCCGCGACGACCGCGGTGTATTCACGTACGCGGTGTCCCCGGGGTATCTCGAGACCGTGCGCGTCCCGCACCTCGCTGGGCGCCTGATCGACGTGCAGGATGTCGCGGGCGCGCCAGTCTCGGTCCTGGTGAGCCAGTCGCTCGCGGCGCGAATGTTTCCCGGGCGCGACCCTGTTGGGCAGCGACTCCGGGTCGGCGGAGCCGACCAGCCGTGGTACACGATCGCGGGCGTCGTCGGTGACGTGAAGCAGACGTCGCTCGCCGATCCGGACGCCGACGCAGTGTACGTTCCCATGGCCCAGTGGTACGTGCCGAACCAGGCCATGTGGCTCGTCGTGCGTGGGGCCGGCGACGTATCGCGCCTCGCGCCGCCGGTGCGTGACGCCATCTGGTCGGTCGACAAGGATCAACCGATCGCGCGCGTCGCGCGCATGGGAGATCTGGTGGCGGCGTCGGCCGCGAGCCGCCGATTCGCGCTCATCGTGCTCGAAGCATTCGCCCTCGCCGCGGTCGTGCTCGCGGGGACGGGGATCTACGGCGTTCTGTCGGCCGGCGTCACCGAACGACTCCGGGAGATCGGCGTGCGATCGGCGTTAGGCGCGAGCCGCAGCGCGATTCTGCGAATGGTCGTCGGTCGAGGCCTCGCGCTGACGGCACTGGGAATCGCGATCGGCCTCGCGGGCGCTGTGGCCGCCAGCGGCGCACTCGCGTCGTTGTTGTTCGGGGTCACCCGGCTGGACTCTGTGACGTACTTGGGGACCATCGCGATGCTGATCGCTGTCTCGGGCGTTGCGTGCTGGATCCCGGCGTGGCGGGCGTCGCGCGTGGATCCGACGATCACGTTGCGAGCCACCTGAGCTCCGAACCTCATCGCGCCCCGTTCACATCTCGACCGGTCCAGTTGGGAAACAGCAGGAGGGGGATGGACAGGATGGGCAGGATGACAGGGATGACCAACGCGGCAGCACAGTAGTTCACGCCAACGGCCCGAATTGAAAGGAGAACGGCTTTCGGAGACGGTGGCGTTCCGGGCGGCCGTTCCCCCTCTCTTTTTCAGGCCGCTTGCGAGAACGACCCTGCCGCCGTGATGGACATCTTCGTCATCCTGTCCATCCTGTCCATCCCCCCTCCTGCCGTTTCCCAAACTGGACCGGTCGCGATGGAAACCGGGCGCGATGAGGCTCGGAGTCGCTATCGGAGTGTGCCGATGATGCAGATTCCGGATGCCTTGGAGAATCGCTGCTCGCGCACGTCGCGTACGTTGAACCCGTTTTCTTCCAATTGGGTGGGGAGCCGCTCCCGCAGCTGTCGCAAACGGCCGGCCGAGGGCGGTTCATACGCTAGGTAGGCAGTCCCCTGCGGATGCAGGAGCCGTTTCAGCGCCGCGAGGCTCGGCGCTGGCGCCGTCCAGAACGCATTCACGTTGATCGCGAAGACCTTTCGGAATTGCGTGTCGAACGATGCGTCTGCGAGCGCCCGCTGCTCGACGCGTGCTCGCCCTGACTCGATGCACGCGCGGTTCCGCTCGCGTGCCCGCCTGACCATGATCGGCGAGCGATCGATAGCCGTGATGGTGCCGCGCGTGTGGCGCTCGCAGACCAGAGCGACCGCCTGGCCGGCTCCGCAGCCGATCTCGAGCACGTGGTCGCTCGGACGCAGATCGAGCAGGTCCACCATCCAGTGCACGCGTTCGGGGACGGCGGTCACGACGACGAGCGCTCTTCTCGAAAATCGAAGAGGAGAAAGAAGATCGTTACGTCATCGCGGGTGTCCACGAAGGCGCCGTCCGCATCGAGGATCCGCCCCGCCACTGCCATCATCTCGAGTCCTTCGGGGCGACCGCCAGGCCACTCGGGGGTTGTGAGCAGGCCGAGGTCGTGTTCCTGTCCGAAGCCGATGACGGCGTGCAGGCGTTCCCACGCGTGTTTCGGCACGCCGGCGTCAGCCCAGGCCCAGAGAAACGTGCCTCGTGAGGCCGCCGCTGCCCCGACGAGGCAGAGATCCGCGACGACGGCACCATCCGGGCGTGCGAATCGCAGCGTACGCTCGTCGAGGTTCCAGACGAACGGCGCGTTCGCCAGGTCGTAGCGCTCGATCCAGACTTCGTTGCGCGCCTGCATGAGGGCTACGGCCTCGCGACTCCAGGCCGACCAATCCGCCGTTTCGGTCACGACTGCTCCGGGCTCTGGCGTTGGCGCATGTTGCCCGTTAGGCAGCCCGGACTAGGGAGCCGAGAGTGCAGCGTCCCGGCCGGCCAGGGTTCCCTGATGCAGGTAGGTGACAGGGCGAAGCTCGTATACGCCGCCAGGGTTTGCCTCGCCGAGCTCGCGGGCGATCTCCATCGCCTCGTCCTCCGTGTCACAGTCGAACGTGTAGAAGCCGAGGATCGCTTCCTTCGTTTCTGCGTAGGGGCCGTCCGTGATGAGGTGGGGCTGCCGATCCTTCCAGATCGTCTTGGCGGTTTTCGTCGGAGCCAGTCGTGCGACCGGACCGAGCTTGCCCCGTCTGGCCAGCTTCTCCTGTATCGCGATGAGCTTCGCCATGACGGCGTCGTCCTGCTCCTTGGTCCACGAGCCGACGACGTTTTCCGAGTTGTAGCAGAGTAGCGCGTAGAGCATGTGAGTTCTCAGGAAGAATCGCGGGGGTGTGGGCGGTCAGTCGCCTGCGCGCCAGCGCAGCTGAAACTCCAGCTCGTCCGTCCCGCCCGAGCGCTCGTGCTCGATGTTGAAGACGGCGTCGGCGGGAATATGCAGACGCTCGCTGGCGACCTGAATGGTGAACGGCTTTCTCGTCTCGAGCGCGTCGGCGAGACGGCGGAGCTTGGCCACGAACTGCGCGCGGGTGTACGTGCGTTCGAGGTCACGGGCGCGTCGGCGGGCTCGTACGGGCATGGGCACCTCGATGGTGAGGGACCCGGCAACATACACCGTTGGCTTCGGGAATCCCACAGACGGCCGACGGCTCGCCACGGTTGACAAACTGTCCCGCTCGACGCGACTCTAATGCCAGCGCGCGCTGGGGCGCCTCCTGTCCGCGGCAAGGGAGACTACTCCCACCCTGATGGTCGGTTCGTGGCTCGGATCGAACCTTCTTCCAGCCTGTTCTTCAGCGGACGTCAGGCATCAATGGGAGGAGGTCTCATATGTCCAGGCAAATCACGCCCGGGACGACCCTCGACAATCTGAAGAGGGAAGCGAAACGCTGGTTGAAGGCGCTTCGCGCGGACGTCGCGGAGGCCCGCGCTCGACTCGAGCGCGCATGGCCCCACGCCCCGGCACTCCCGACCCTCCGCGACGTGCAACGCGCGCTCGCGCTCGAGTTCGGGCTCCCCGGCTGGACGGCGCTCAAGGATCGCGTCGCCGCTGAGTCACCGACGCGACGGTATGAACGCGTGGCGGAGGCGGTCGTCGTCGCGTACCGCACGCCCGAGCCGGCAGCGATGCGCATCGTGTGGGAGCACTTCGGGCACAGGCGCACGTGGGATGCAATGCGCCGCTACATCCGCCTCGACCTCGGCAAGCGCGAGCAGCCGGAGAACGCTGACGACGATCAGGTGACGCTCGCCGACGCGCAGTACCTCGTGGCCCGGTCGCAGGGGTTCGAGAGCTGGCAGGCGCTCACCGAGTTCGCGACGAACGTTCCTTCTGCACAGGCACGCTCACTCGCGGGCAGGATCGTTGGTGCGTACTCGCTGGACGACGCCGGCGCGCAGCAGATCGCGATCACGACGCTCGACTGGGATGAGCTCGCGGCATTCATGCGCGACAACGGAACTCCCGGGCTGCACGCGAGCGGGCAGATGACCGACGACGTCCTCGAGCAGTTCGCGCGTATCGAGTCCATCAGCGATCTGGATCTCAGCGGCTCGAGCGCGATCACGGACGACGGCTTGCGACACCTCGCACGTTTGCCGCGACTCCGCCGCGTCAATCTCAGTGGGTGTTCACGGATCACTGATCGTGGCCTGCACCTGTTTCGACGAACGCCGACGCTGGAATCGGTCGACCTGGCATGGACTCGCGTGACGGATGCGGGAATCGCACACCTCGGGTCGTGCGAGCGGCTCGAGTCCGTGAACCTGAGCGGCACGGCGACGGGTGACGGCGCCATCGCTGCGCTCGCCGGCAAGTCGCAGCTGCACACGTTGCGCTCGGGGAGCGGCGTGACGGACGCCGGGCTTGCCTTGCTTCACGAGCTCCCGGTCTTCCAGCGGTGGCAGGGCGGGGACCCGCGAATGGCGCTGCTCAGTCCGGACGCGCGGCCGAACTTCCTCTCGCTCCGCGGCCCGTTCACGGATCGCGGGTTCGCGCACCTCGTGGGTCTCGATGGCCTCTACGCGCTCGACGTCGACGATGGCAAGCTCGCGATCACGGGCGCTGCACTCGCACCGCTCGTCGAGCTGCCGCACCTGAGCTGGCTCGCGTTCGACGCCACGGACGAGTCGATGCCGTACATCGCGGCGCTCCCACACCTGCGCTTCCTCCTCTGTCAGGACACGACGGCAGGGGACGACGGGTTCGTTGCCCTGAGCAAGTCGAGGACGATCGAGTACATCTGGGGGCGGCGCTGCTACAACCTGCGTCGCCGAGGCTTCGTGGCCCTCGCCGACATGCCCGCGCTGGGATATCTGTCCGTGAGCTGCAAGAACGTGGACGACGTCGGCCTGTCCGCGCTCCCACGCTTTCCGGTCCTGCGTGAGCTCATGCCCATGGACGTACCGGACGACGGCTACCGGTACGTCGGGCAGTGCGGGGCGCTCGAGTCGCTCGTCCTCATGTACTGTCGCGACACGACGGACGCCGCCACTCGGCACATCACTCGTCTCACGACACTCAGGAAGTATTTCGCGAGCTACACGCGCATCACCGACGTGACGCCCGAGCTGCTGAGCGGGACGTCTTCGCTCGAGGAGATCACGTTCGACTCGTGCGCCGGGCTGACCGACGCGGGAATTGCGACGCTTGCCCGCTTGCCGCGGCTGCGCGAGCTCCGGGTCGGTGGGATGCCTAACGTTACGCCCGGCGTCGCTAAGGCGTTCAGTCCTTCGGTGAAAGTCCGCCATCTGCGCTAGGCGCCGCGCCGTTAGGGCCGGCATCCAGAACGGAGGGGGAAAACGGATGAGGGGATGAGGG
>DASURJ010000716.1:0-3215 GCA_036280115.1 Gemmatimonadaceae bacterium | reverse complement strand
GGGTCGAATACCGTCATCCCCACGCCCCGGGGCGTGGGGATGACGGTATTCGACCCTGACCCACCCTGACCCCACATTACTCCCCATATCGTTTCCGGGTAGTCGTCAGGCGCGGCCTGCACGACGCGATAAGCGCGTGTCACGCCGTACGTCGCCACGACGCGCGTTGATGCGCCCTTCCGCGGCTCGCCCTCGTAGGGACGATCGGCCCGGACACCTCAGCCCGGTGTCTCGTGTCCGTCTCGCCGCGCTGGGCGTTCGAGATCTGCCTATGGCGCCTCATCGTGTCATCATGCCACCCGAGCGGCAGCGGCGCCGCCGGCACCGGTGGGGTCCCAGCGTCGGATGACGTCCGGCACCGCGTGGGAGGTTCCCCTCTCGACCATTGGGGGAACCCGTCGCTGATTCGAAGAGAACGCAGCACTGGCGGATCGCGCTGGACCGGCGCGATGTGCGGCGTCATACTTGCGAGTATATGACCAAGTAGTTATATAGTTATCTACAATTTCCCGTGCGACAACATACCGTCGAATGACGACGCTCCTCTCTCGCCTCATCGCCTTTGCCCTCGCCCTGACCGTCGTGTCAGGTCGAGCGAGCGCGCAGCTGACGCTCGCCGAAGCCCTGCGCACCGCCGACAGGGCTGCGTACGCGAACCGCATGGCCGGCGCAAACGCCGCCGCCGCGGACGCCCAGCGCCTGGCGCCCCTCCGTGGGGTGCTGCCCGCCGTGCGACTCGAAGGCGGTTACCTCCGTACCACCGACCCCATCGGCGCCTTCGGGACCCGCCTCAAGCAGCGCGAGATCGGCGAGAGCGATTTCGCCCCCTCGCGTCTCAACTTCCCGAACGCCATTGGCAACTACACGGCCGGCGTCGTCGCCGAGCAACCGCTGCTCAACGCCGACAGCTGGCTCGCTCGGCGCGCGACCGCCCGTGGTGCGAGCGCAAGCGAGTCCTCTGCCGAATGGACGCGGCTGTCCACCCGCGCCGACGTCATCCGCGCCTACTACGGCGCCGTCCTCGCCGCCGAGCGCGTGACGACGCTCGACGCCGCCGCGAAGGCAGCGCAGGCGCACGTCCGCCAGGCCGAGTCGATGGTCCGCGCCGGGATGGCGACCAAGTCCGACGCCCTGCTCGCCGCCGTGAAGGCGGGCGAGGTGGAAGCACAGCGGATCGAAGCACGGAGTGATGCCGAGATCGCCCGGCGGCAGCTCGCGCTCGTGATCGGCTCGAGCGCGAACGTCGACCCGACACTCCCGGCCACGTTGCCCTCCTCGAGATCCATTCGGCAAGTTACCGAGGGCGACACGCTCGATGCCGCTTCGGGCGCACGCGCCGACGTGGACGCCGCACGCCTCGGTGTGGATGCGGCGCGCGCGAACGTACAGCGAGCGCGCTCCCTTTACCTCCCGCGACTCAACGCGTTCGCGCGTTATGACTGGAACTCGCCGCAACAGCTCTACCGCGGCGAGCGCAGCTGGACGGTCGGCATTCTCGCATCGTGGTCGCCGTTCGAGGGCGGTGCACAGCTCGCCGAGACCCAGGCCGCGGCGGCAAAGCTCGAGCTGGCGACGGCGGCCGCGGATGCGGCGATCGATCAGGCACGTCTCGAGACGCAACGCTCGCTCGCGTCGTTGCGATCGGCGCTCGCCCGGCTCGATATCGCGGAGCGCGCGGTCGCACAGAGTGCGGAAGCGCACCGCATTGTCGGCCGCAAGTATGACGGGGGCCTCGCCACTGTCGTGGAGCTCCTCGACGCCGCCGCCGCCGAGACCGCCACCGCGCTCGCCCTCTCGAACGCGAAGTTCGCCGCCGTCGGCGCGGCCGCAGACCGGCGTCGCGCGTTAGGCCGCGATCCCGGTTCACTCGCCGTACTCGACAGCGCCTCGAATGTTGCCGGCGCGATTCACTGACATCGGATATCTGTCATGACGCCCCGAATTCCCGCTCTGTTCGCCACCCTCGCGCTCCTCGTTTCGTGTACGTCGCCGCAGCGTGCCGAGCACGCCGGTGACGTCGAGCCCACGCGGACCCAAGGAACACCGGTCGTCGTGGCGGATACGACGATCGACGCGATGTTCGATGCGGCCGGCGTCGCCGAGCCGTTCCAGCAGGCAACACTGAGCACCAAGCTCATGGGCACCGTGGTCGCGGTGCTCGTCCGCGAAGGCGATGCCGTGACCGCCGGGCAGCCGCTCGTGCGGATCGACGCGCGAGACCTCGCCGCGAAGGAAGCGCAGGTTGCCGCGTCCGTGTCGGACGCTGAAGCCAACCAGCGCGAGGCGCTCGCACAGGCCACGCGTATTCGAGGCTTGTACGCCGATAGCGCCGCGACGAAAGCGCACCTCGACGCCGCCGAGACAGGACTCGCGCGCGCCGAGGCAGGAGTCAGGGCAGCCCGTGCGGCGGCCGCCGAGCTCGGGGCGGTGAGCGAATACGCGACGGTGCGTGCCCCATTTGCCGGAGTCGTGACCGGGCGCTTCGTCGATCCGGGTGCGTTCGCAGCGCCGGGAACGCCACTGGTCACCGTGCAGGATGTGACGCGGCTCCGCCTCACCGCGAATGCCGCACCGGACGCCGTGCGGTCCCTTCGTCGCGGCGCAACCATCGCGGCGTTGATCGAGGGGCGTGAGGTGAGCGCCGTCGTCGAAGGAGTCGTCCCGGCCACCGCCGGGAATCTCTACACGGTCAACGCCATTGTCGCGAACGCGGACCGCGCGGCGCTGGCCGGCAGCACGGCGTCCCTCCTCTTGCCGCTTGGACGGCGACCCGCGCTGGTCGTTCCCGCCGCCGCGCTACGTCGCGAGGGCGACCTCACGGGTGTGATCGTGCGGACGGCATCGGCGGATGAGCTGCGCTGGGTGCGGGTTGGTCACGTACGCGGTGACGTTGCCGAGGTGACCTCGGGGCTGCGTGCCGGCGATACGATCGTGGTCCCCACACCCTCGACGTCGACGGCCACGCCGGGCCCGAGGAGCTGACGATGGGCATCTCGGGACGTATCGCGCACGCGTTCCTTCGTTCGCGGCTGACGCCGCTCGTGACGCTGGCGTCACTGGCGGTGGGGGTGCTCGGCATTCTCGCCACGCCGCGAGAGGAGGAGCCGCAGATCTCCGTGCCGATGATCGATGTGATTGCGGCGATGCCGGGCCTGTCGCCGCGCGAGGCGGAGAACCTGCTCGCGCGCGGCATCGAGCAGCGCATGCTCGAGATT
>DASURJ010000715.1:0-16979 GCA_036280115.1 Gemmatimonadaceae bacterium | reverse complement strand
ACCAGCACGATCAACACGGCGGCGATACCCGCGCTCATCCAGATCGCCGTCTTCACCGACGGCGATCGCGTCGCGGCAAGCAGTATCACGCTTCCGGCGAGTGCCAGGTTGACGATCACGCGCGGCCAGTCCTTCCACCCGCCCAGGAAGGGCGCGTGGTCGAGGTCGCGCCGAAGGGCTTGCAGTGGCGAGACGTTGCGGAGCGCGAGGAGCGGCCGAAGCGCGAACGCCATCGCCACCCAGACCCCGAGCGTGAGCCCGACAGTGATCGCGGTCGGCGCCAGCGAGACCTCGACATCAACGGGGAGGAAATCACGTACCGTGAGGGGCAGCGCGAACTGGATCCCGACGCCGAGTGCCGCACCCACCGCTGCGCCCACCAGCCCCATCGCCGCGGCCTGGAGAACGTAGATGATCAACACCTGCCGGCTCGTTGCCCCGAGGCAGCGCAGCATGGCCACCGTGTCGATCTTGCGTGCGACGAACGCGTGGACGCCGCTCGCGACCCCGATCCCGCCGAGTAGCAGCGCGACGAGGCCCACCACACCGAGAAAGTCACTCATCTGATCGATCGACTCGGTGAGGTTCACTTCGTTCTCGACGACGGTCCGCGCGCGCACGCGCGCTTTCTCGAGCTGCGGCCGGAGCGGCGCGAGCCAGACGGCAGGGTCGGTCTCGTCAGGCAGCTTCGCGAACGCGTCGTAGTCCGCTCGGCTCCCGAAGCCGAGGAGCTTCGTCGCCTCGAGGTGCTCGGCGGGAATGAAGACGCGCGGTCCGATCGTCGCCGAGATCCCCGGGTCGCCCGGCACTGATACGAGCGCGCCGATGATCTCGAACTTCGCGTAGCCAAGCGATAGGGAATCGCCGACGCGCGCATCGAGCGAGACGAGCAGCGATTGATCGACCAAGGCATTCTGGCCGCGATGCAGCGCGGCCCACCGACCCGACGGTGCTGTGGTGACCGTCCCGTAAAACGGGTATTCGGGCGTGACCGCGCGGACCTGCACGAGACGGGTCCCCCCCGACCGCTCGACCAGTCCCATCGAGGCGAACGTCGTCATGCGCGCAATGCGCACGCCGGTCGTCGCAATGGAATCGAGCAGCGAGTCCGCGCGCGGCGTGAAATTGCCGCCCCGCGCGCCGAACCCGATGTCGCCGCCGAGCAGCGCCCGCGACTGCTCGCGCACCGATCCCGTGACGTTCTCGGCGAACGAGTCGATGGCGACCAGCGCGGCGACGCCAAGCGAGATCGACGACATGTAGAGCAGCAGCCGCCGGCGCGCGGTGCGGCTCTCGCGCCAGGCGAGCGAGAGGAGCGCGCGCGAGATGTTCTTCAGCGATTTTTTGCGCGGAACGTCGGCGTCGTGAAACGCAGACCCATCTGAAGGAACCGTTAGGCTCATGCGACTTCTTCGTTGTCTGGAACCGGGTAGCGAGCTGATGGCTGATGGCTGATGGCTGATGGCTCCGGTTGCGATTCCCGATTTCCCCCACCCGCCTTCGGCGGGTTCCCGCCCGATTCCCGATCTTCGACGACCACGCCGTCCGCCAGTCGGATCATGCGTCCAGCACGCGCGGCGAGCGTCAGGTCGTGCGTGACGAGCACGACGCTCGTGCCCGACTCACGGTTGAGCTCCTCGATGAGCTCGACAATACGGGCGCCGGTGTTCGCGTCGAGGTTGCCGGTGGGCTCATCGGCGAACAGGATCCGTGGGCGGTTCGAGAACGCGCGCGCGATCGCGACGCGTTGCTGCTCGCCGCCGGACAGCTGGGACGGGAAATGGTCCATGCGGTCGCGCAGACCGACGCGGGTGAGCAACTCTACGGCACGCGCTGCTGCGCCGCCTTCGCCTCGAAGCTCGAGGGGGACCTGAACGTTCTCGAGCGCCGTGAGGGTCGGAATCAGTTGAAAGCTCTGGAAGATGAACCCAACTTTCTCGCCGCGGAGACGCGCCCGCTGGTCCTCGGTGAGGCTCTTCAGGTCGACCCCGTCGAGGATCACCGTCCCGTGTGATGGGGTATCGAGTCCCGCGAGCAGGCCGAGCAGGGTGGTCTTGCCGCTTCCTGACGGGCCGACGATTGCGACGAACGCTCCTTGCGGGATAGCGAAGGAGACGTCGCGCAGCACGGTCAGCTGGTGCGACCCACTCTGGAATTCTTTCGTCAACTCTCGAGCAACGAGCATGCGGAGCGCGATTGTGTTGTCAGTTGGGCTCGTGGCGGCAGTCGCCTGTGGTGGCGGAGGTAGCGCCGCTGCGAGTCAGGATTCGAGCCGGCCGGGAAGCGCGAACCGGGAACCTGGAACCGGAAACGGTCCCGCGGCGACGTCTGTAGCCTCGAACGACAGTTCCCGGTTCCCGGTTCCCGGTTCCCGATCTGGTCGGAGGACCGTCCTGATCGTGGGAACGAGTCTTACCGCTGGCCTCGGACTCGACCAGGAGGACGCGTACCCGGCGCTGCTCCAGCAGAAAGTGGACTCGGTGGGGTTGCAGTACGAGATCGTCAACGCGGGGCTGAGTGGTGAGACGTCGGCGGGCGCGCTTCGGCGGGTTGATTGGCTGCTCCGCGGACCGGCCGACGTCGTGATCATCGAGACGGGGGCAAACGATGGACTTCGCGGGCTGAACGTGGACTCCACCCGCGCGAACCTGCGAGCGATCATCGCGAAAGTGAAAACGGCGCGTCCTGCCGCGCGGATTCTCCTCGCGCAGATGGAGGCGCCGCCCAATCTCGGGGCGAAATATACGAACGCGTTCCGCGCCATGTATCAGGACGTTGCAAGGGAAACCGGGGTGTCAGTGCTGCCGTTTCTGCTCGAGGGCGTGGCGGGCGTGAGCAGGCTCAACCAGGGCGACGGCATCCATCCGAATGAGGAAGGAGAGCAGATCGTCGCGAACAACGTCTGGAAGGGGTTGGAGCCGGTACTTCGTGAGCTTGACGCAGCCTCAACAACCGGCTAAAATCAAAGGCTGTCTCATCTTAGGTCGCTTCTCACCGCACGACGCTGCCTTCCGGCGGCTCGTCCGCCAACTTCTTTCGCTGGACTGATCGTTATGGCAATGCCGGCTACCCAGATCCGCCGCGGGATGGTCCTCGTGTTCGAGGGCGAGCCCTGCCGGGTCATCGAGTTCCGTCACCACACGCCCGGGAACCTGCGCGCCATGGTGCAGGCGAAGCTCAAGAACCTGCGTACCGGGTCGAGCTTCGAGCATCGGTTCCGCGCCGCGGACTCGATCGAGAAGGCGTCCATGGAGACGCATGACCTCGAGTTCCTGTACCAGGGTGGCGACACGTATCATTTCATGAACGTCGAGAACTACGATCAGCTCGAGATGGACGAGGAGACGCTCGGTGACAACGCGCAGTGGATGCAGCCGGGCATGCGAATCGTCGCCGAGTATTACGAGGGCAGGCCGATCGGCATTCAGTTGCCGAACACGCTCACGCTCGAGGTCGTCGATACGGCGCCTGTCATGAAGACGGCGACGAAGACCGCGTCCACCAAGCCGGCGACGCTCGAGAACGGCGTCACGGTGAACGTGCCGGAGTTCATCAGCACGGGTGAAAAGGTTCGCGTCAATCCGACGACGGGCGAGTACATGGACCGGGCGAAATAAGGGTCAGCCGTCACCGGTTGATTCGACTCCGCTGGGCCATTACTATCCAAGTCTTCGCCACCAACATGGTTGCGAAGCGCCGCGGGGGTCGGAGCAGTGGCACCCAAGGCACATGGTGACTGTAGCTCAACCGGTTAGAGCACCGGACTGTGGCTCCGGGGGTTGGGGGTTCAAGTCCCCTCAGTCACCCTGGGAACGGCACCGGAGGTCAGACTCGGCGGCTCGAAGTGCCGGGCGACGATCGGCGCCGACTCTCCTAGGTCCGTAGCTCAATTGGTAGAGCACCGGTCTCCAAAACCGGCGGTTGGGGGTTCGATTCCCTCCGGGCCTGTCGGTGTAATCAGTAGGCAGTCGGTAGTCGATAGCTTCGCGGCGGTATCGTCTAGGGGACTAGGACACAGCCCTCTCAAGGCTGGAACACGGGTTCGAATCCCGTTACCGCTATAGCAGTTTTTCGCTCGGAGGTTCAGGGTTCGCGTATCGGGGTTTGGGGTTCGACGGCACGTAGCCTCCCGCCTCGCCGGGGGCCCGGTCGAGCCTCGAACCCCGATTGCCTGGCCCCATCGTCTATCGGTTAGGACGCGACCCTTTCAAGGTCGAAAGACGGGTTCGATTCCCGTTGGGGCTATGCAGTGGCTGCGCTGGCTCGGCCACGCGGGAAACGTTAGGCAGGACGCACGTTGCAGGTTGGTCGGAGGTAGGTGGTAGGTCAGGGGGCTGTAGCTCAGCTTGGTTAGAGTGCCGGTCTGTCACACCGGAGGTCGCGGGTTCGAGCCCCGTCAGCCCCGTAGTCGTTAGGCCCTGGTGGTGAAATTGGTAGACACGCCATCTTGAGGGGGTGGTGCCGAAAGGCGTCGCGGTTCGAGTCCGCGCCAGGGCATGCGAGACCAACAACAGCTCGACCCGCCAGCGTAGCTCAGTGGTAGAGCACCCGATTCGTAATCGGGCGGTCGTCGGTTCAATCCCGACCGCTGGCTCTCATAACCCGATCGAGCGAGAACGCGCCGGGCAACCACGCCCGGCGCGTTTTCGTTGTCTCGCAGCGCTCGGAAGGTAGGCTGCGCTCCGACGACAGGAGTTACCTGACCGCCTCCGGCGTGACCGTCTCGCCGTGCTTCGTGCCGAGGGCCCGCAGCACCCCTTCCATCGTGCCCGTGTAGCCGATGATGAACCGTGAGACGAATCGGAAGATCGGGTTGAAGACCTCTCCATGCTCCGTGATCGTGAGCAGCGTCCCCGAGTCCGCCGGCGCAAGCTCGTAGGTCCAGCTCCCGCCGTACGGCAGGTTCGGGTCCGCGATCCTGGCTACGAGGCGGCGGGGCGGATCCTCTTCCACGATGCGGTAGGTGACGACGTCGTGATTCGCGTGCTCGCGCCATCCGCGTTGGCCGTCGTCGTTAGGCACGACCTCCACACGCTCGACGCCCGGACGCCAGCTCGGGAACGACGCGACGTCCGTGAGTGACGCCCAGACCGCCTCGGGGCGCGCGGCGTACCGCGCCGACATCGAGGCGACGTGCGACTGCGGCAAGAGATACCCGACGATGACCACCACCAGGACGACGGCGACGAGGAAACCGACGACTCCGAGAACCCAGCGCATAGTGAGCTCCTTGAGGCGGTGTAGCGGTCGTTGACGTCAGCGGCGGCGTGGTGGTGTGGCGTCGTCGGCGCGGCGTGCCTTGACCTGCTCGCGGGCGGCGGCGCCGAGGAGCTCGAGGCCGCGAAGGGCATGGCGCCGGTCGGCGGGGGAGAGGCGGCCGAGCATCGCCCGGACGAGCTCGGGATCGAGCACCTTCTGCGCGCTGCGCAATCGTTCACCGGCGGGCGTGAGCGTCACGTGGCGGACGCGACCATCGTTCTCGGCGCGCGCGCGCGTGACGTAGCCCTGTCGGACGAGGCGGTCGATGGCGATGGACATGGTGGACACGGTGACGCCCATGTGAGCGGCCAACTCGGACAGCGGTGTTGGGTCCACGGAATCGAGGTGGCTCAGGATGCTCGCCTGCCGCGCGCTGACCCGTGTTCCCGTGTCGGGGTCGTGGACGTGGCGCGTGTGGCAGGCGAAGTAGATCTGGGCGTAGAGCGCGATGAAATCGTCGGTCGATCGGACGGCCATTGGCGGGGAGCATGGGGCGAATGGTTTGCTTTGTCAAGGCAAAGTATCTGCTCGAAGGTGCTTGTTCCGGGTAGCGCGAACGGTTAACCTACCTGCACTTCGCGGGCGTAATTCAGTTGGTAGAATGCCAGCTTCCCAAGCTGGACGTCGTGGGTTCGAGTCCCATCGCCCGCTCTTGTCGAAATTCTGAAATTCGAACCAGTTGCAGGCGCCGGGATCCGAACGGGTCCCGGCGATTTTTGACGGGACCCGTGGCGGGACCCATTCGCCCGTTGATTCTCGTCGCGAATTGGGCCCGGTGCTCTGGCGTGAGGGCAGCAGCAAGGCGTCCAGATCGACCGTCGGCGTCTCGCCGTTCGGAGACACCGCGCCCGATCGATGCATGCGATCACCCAGCCTCGACCCGCGACGAACCGTCGCCGCCTCTGCTCGAATCTCGTCGGTCTGGCGATCCTGATAGATCTGCGTTTCGCACTCCGAGTCCTGCCACCCGCCGAGGCGATCCTTCACGCGGTCGTCAGCGGTTGCCGATTCGGCGGAATCCGCCACGATGCGGCGGAGGCCGTACCACCCGCGTTCGGCGGCGCGGAGGTTCACGGTCTACAGGTACGGCCCCGAGCGGGAAGAGAGCGTTCTGACATGAGTGCTCCGCTCCGCAGGTTGTACAGGCTCGCCTCGAACGAGTCGCAGTCCAATTGGACACGAATTCTGTCGTCCTGCCGACGGCGGACCATGCTGCGCGCCCGCGAGGCGTCGAGAAATACAAGCCCGCCGCTCCTATGCACCTCGCGCGGTGATCGCTGCAGCGCGCAGTTGGTCGCGAGGCAGCAATCGCTGTGTCAGCCAAACGAGTTCAACATTCCCGCGTCGCGCTCTACCCGGCGCTCTGCGAGCGCGTCGGCGCCCGCGTCGTGCGGCGTGGGTGCCAGGGAGTCTGCGTGTGGACCGCGCGCTAAGAACCCGCTCCCGACAGCGGCACCAGGTAGCGCCCTTCTGTGTCCCTCGCGCCGTCCGCGACAACGCCCGCTCCCTCCTTCAGGAACACGCGGTACCCGGCCACTTTGATCTCGACGCGCCGCGCATGTCGCGGGATCTCGATCTCGAACCGCGCCGAGCCGTCGGCGTTGCCGATAGAAAGGTGGTCGATGTCCGCCGTGAACGTAGCGGCCCCCCCCAGCGCACGGACCGAGATATCGGCGGCATCGGTGAGCGACACGGCCATCACGCTTCCCGGCTGGCGCGACGAGAACACGATCGCGAAGCGATCGCTCGGCGCGACCGAGATGCCTTGGGTGACCGCTCCGGGATCGGGCCGCCCTGCCGCGCCAGCCTCCGGACGAGGCACCGGTTTCGGCGCAGTCGGTGGCGGATCGCCTTTGCCGGGGAAGAGACGCGTCAGTAGCCAGGGCAGCGGCGACCCAGGCGCTGCGTAGGCCACGCCGCCGATGGCCAGCATCACCACGATGCTCGCGGCCGAGCGCCCCCAGCCCGCGGCCGGTCGCCGCGCGCGGCGCATCACGGCCTGCGCATCGACGTTAGGCATCGGGTGGTCGAGCCGGCCGAGCAGCGCGAACACCCCGCGCTCGTCGCTGGCCGCCGCGTCGACGCGCGCGCGGCACTCGGCGCACTCGGCGACGTGACCGGCCAGCGATGCCGGTAGGGCCCCGCCGAGCTCGCGGTGCAGGACGCGCTGAACCTGCTCGTCGTCGAGGTGCGCCGTGCTCACCGTGGCCGTCCTCCCGGCGCGCCATACGCTTCGCGGAACGCGCGCTTCGCGCGTGCCAGTAGCGTCCCGACGCTGCCTTCGTTGAGGTCGAGCGCCGCCGCCATGTCGCGATAGCTGTACCCCTCGGCGAGGAGGAGCAGGAGTCGGCGATCACGCTCCGACAGCCGCGTCATGGCATCTCGCACTCGCGACGGCGCGTCGTCGCCGACCTCGGTCGCTCCCGGCGCGGGCGACGGGTCGGCGAGCACCGACTCCGCGCGGGAAACGGTGAGCAGGCGATGGCGGCGCGCCCTGGTTGACTTGACGTTTCGGAACAGGTTCATGGCGACGGTGATGAGCCACGCCTCGGGCCTCTCGGGCAGTGTGCCTCGCTGGTGCAGCCTGACGAACGCGTCCTGCGCGACATCCGCGGCGAGCTCCGGCTCGCCCGAGAGTCGGTCCAGAAAGCGGTAAAGCCGTCGAAAGTGTGTCTCGAAGAGCCTCACGAACTGCTCGTCGAACGAGCCCATCACCCGCGACCTCGCGTCAGTCTCGTTCGTCCCGCTGTCGGCGGGATCGGCCGAGGCTGGCCGGACATGCGGCTGGGATGCGGAGAGCTCCACGATGGTCACCGCTGAGAGGAACCGGCGAGCCGCATGGTTCGTGACACGCCCGGCGCGAACGCCCCTGTCGTAGAAGCTCCTGTCGCGGACACTCCGATCGCCACGACGCCCGTCTGGGCCTCAGAACCGCCAATCGACTCCGATCACGAGCGGCGCGAGCGGACGCATGCCGAGCTCCGTCGCGCGCCCGGTCTCGGGGTCGGTGATGACGGTCAGCACGTTCCCGTGCGCGAAGACATTAGTGATCGTTCCGGACAGTCCGACCACCGCCTCCCGCCCCGCGAGCTCGAGGTCCCAGTGCTTCCGCGCGCCGACGTCGACACGAAGGTACGCCGGGAGCTTCGTCGCTCCGAGCCGGCCTGTGGCGATGCGCGGGGTCCCCGCCAGCTCGCAGCCGCGGTCGAGCAGGTTACATCCCTCGGTCTCCAGCGTACCGACAAGGCCGCTGGCTCGCCGGCCTAACGCCGCCGCCGCGCCCACGCGAATCGACGATGTCGCCGAGGGGAATACGATCGCGCCGCCGTCCACGAGGTGCGCCGCGCCGTAATCGGGCGTGTAGCTCGCGCCGTCGTGGCGGAGTCGCACCCGCTGCCATCCGTAACTCGCGAGCAGTCCGTACCGCGCGGCGCTCAGGGCGGCATCCAGCGTGACGCCTCGCACGTCGCTCGTGCCGGTCGCGAAACCGCCCGTGGCGAACGGCTCCGCGGTGCTGGGCGCGACCAGCACGAGCCCGCGAGCCGCTCGCGCGTAGGTCTGCACAGCGAGCCGCACCCCTTCGAGCGGGCGAAGCTCCGCGCCGACCGCGACGTTGTCGGCGCGCGCGACCGGAACGCCGGGAGCGTTCGCGCCGACGAAGAGGTCGGCGGGGAACACCGTGCCGATGATCGACTCCGCGTTTCGAAGCGACTGTGTGAATTGGTGCGAGCGAGCGTAGCTCCCCGACAGCGTGAGCGCGGACGATGGGCGCCAGCGGAGCAGCGCCTGCGGGGCGAAGTAAACATGTCCGGCCGCCGCGGTCGCTGACAGCGCGACGTTCGCCGTTAGGCGGGAGAGGAACGGGCGGTCGTGCCCGATGAACAGCGACGCGAGCGGAGTCCGCGCGTCGAGCCCGAGCGATGGATGGGCGACGTCGTCGAACACCGCGCGATAGACCGTCCGACTCTGCCGCACCCGCACGGCGGCGAGTGTCGTCGTTTCGGCGGCGCGGTGCTCGAGTGTCGCGACGAGGCCAAGGTCGCGGCGCTCGCTCGTCATCGCGAGCGCGGAGTCCCCGCCGTCGTTCCAGCGCGCATCGGCCGCGGCGGTCGCGCTCCACGCCTGAACCGTCGCCGAGCTCCGGCCGAACCGCCGGGCCCACTCGATGCCCGCCGAGCGGCTGTACCACTCGAAGTCATGGCGTCGGGGTCCGCTCGGAGAAAGCGGCGCGGATGCGCCCGGCGTCTGGGCCGCCGCCCCGGTCTCGTTCGCGTTCTCGTAGTAGATGAGCCGTGCCCGGCCGCCCCACGCCGGGGCTTCGACCTTGGCCAGCAGGTCGCCGGATTCTCCGGTGAGGTACGACGGCTCCCGCTCCGGGGCGATGAATCCGGGGAACCCGGACCGCACGCTCACGAGGTAACCAGCGCCCCCGATGCCGAGGGCACCGTCCATCGTTAGGCGGGCCTGCGTCGTGCTCAGGCTTCCCTGCGCCGCGGTGCGGGAGCCCGGCGGCCGCGTGGTCGCCACGACGGTTCCAGAAAGTGCATCCGGGACCGCGCCGGCGCGTGGGGCGGTCCACAGGTCGACTCGCGCCAGGGCATCCGGATTCCACGCGCTGAAAGTCCCGGCGGCGTGGTACGGGCTCAGGATCGGCACACCGTCGAGCAGGTACCCCGTCTGGTCCGACGCCCCTCCGCGAACGTGGACACCACTCGGCGCTTCGGCCCGCATCACCACGTCGCCGCCGCCGAGCGCGAGCAGTGCGTCGGGCTCCGCGAGCAACGGATGGTTACGAACGGCGGCGAGCGAGACGTTGCGGTCGGAGTGGTCTCGATGGCTGCCTTCCTCGGCCCCACGCACGGCGACCGACGGACGCACTTCGACCGAGCGAAGGCGCACGGGCGTGCGGCGCAGCGCGACGTCGATCTCCAGGTCGCCGCGACGCGGCACGAGCGCGTGCAGTGACCGTGGGGCGTAGCCGATCCGCCGCACGGTAACGTGCTGCGGCCCGGGTCCGATGGAACGGATTGCGTAACGACCGTGGCCGTCCGTGACGACGGAGCGGCCGATGTCGGCCAGCGTCACGACCGCGTTCGCTACCGGTTCCCTGCTGTCGGAGTCACGCACGGTGCCGACGATAGCGGCGTCCGTGGCCTGTACCGCGAGGAGCAGCTTCGCCGCACCGAACAGCCACGCGCTCATGCCGGACCTCTGTCAGGAAGTCGCGCTCTCATTTGCTCATGCTTCTGGAGCCGGAGCCGTGCAATGGCCCGACCCAACATTCGTCGGCGGAGGCGCGCGGGCAAGCGCGTGGCCACTGCGCGACACGCTCACGCAAACGACACCGGAGGGGACCATGGGCTACGGAGCGCCACTGCCGCTCGCGATCTCATTGACGCTCACCGCGTTGGCGGCCTGCGATCGGCCCCATCCACTCGCACCGCCGACCGCGCCGGCGTTGTCCGCCGCAAACGGTCGACGAATGGTCGGAGACAAGAAGCTCGGGCTCGAGCAGTGTCTGCCAGCGGGCGCCGACTTCACGCTGGCGTCGACGAACCCGTTCTTCCCGATCGCTGTCGGCAGCAGCTGGCTGTTCAGAGGCGAGGAGGATGGCGTTCCCGTCGAGCTACTCATCACCGTGCTCGACGAGACGGAGATCGTCGCCGGCGTGACGACGCGCGTGATCGAGGAGCGCGAGTGGGAGGATGGCGAGCTCTTCGAGGTGTCGCGGAACTACTACGCGGCGACGAGCGACGGCACCGTCTGCTATTTCGGTGAGGCGGTAGACTTCTACGAGAACGGGGAGATCGTTTCGCACGAGGGCTCGTGGCGGGCCGACGCACCCGGCAACGCCCCGGGCATCATCATGCCCGCTGACCCGCGACCCGGCATGACGTTCCAGATGGAGGCCGCGCCGGGCATCGCGGCGGATGCCGGCAAGATCATCGGCACGGGTCCGGCGCGCGTGCCTGCGGGCCTCTTCCTCGATGCCATACGCGTTCGTGAGACGAACCCACTCGACGGTGACGTCGGCTATAAGATATTCGCGAGCGGCGTCGGGCTGGTCGTCGATGGGCCGCTTCAGTTGGTGAGCCACGTGATTGGCCTCAACTAGCCATGAGACTGCTCGGAGCGGCATCGGTTATCGCGGTCACGCTCGCGGGAGTGGCAGGAGCGCCTCGCATGCGACCGGACCCATCTATCAAACGAGCGCACGTTCGCGGTCTGGCGCCGTACCGGACTTTCCATCGCGGCCTCGGAACCGCTGTGGCGCACTTGGTGCCCGAACCGTCACGCGACTCGCTCGAGGCTCTGGCGTCGGGCGCCGCGTTCGTGTGGTGCTCGGCCGTCGCGATCATAGCGTTACACCGAGCGGCCGCGTCGTGGCCGGACGCCTAAAGCGGTCCTCGGTTCACTGTACGGCGTACCCGCAGTGGCGGACGAAGCCGGCGGCGCCGCCGGGGGTGATCGCGTCGACGAGCGTCGTGAGCGCCGCGTCGAGGGCGGCGACGGTGCGGGCCCCCATGCCGCGCAGCAGCGCTTTCAGCTTGCCCCACGCGGGCTCGATGGGGTTGAAGTCCGGCGAGTAGGGCGGCAGGAAGAGGAGCCGGCAGCCGGCGCCTTCGATCAGCTCGCGCACGCGCGCCGCCTGGTGGCGGGTGAGGTTGTCCATCACCACCACCTGGCCGGGTCTGAGCGCGGGTACCAGCACGCGCCCGACGAACGCCACGACGGCCGGCGTGTCGGCGGCGCCGGCGACCGTCATGCAGGCGACGAGCCCGAGGAGCGAAACCGCCGAGATCGTTAGGCGCTCCCGTCCGCCGTACGGCGCCGCCCGCAGGGCCCGCTGCCCCCCGGGCGTGCGGCGGTAGTGGCGCGCCGTGTCGGTCGCGACGCCGCTCTCGTCGACGAATACCAGGCCGCGGGGGCCTCCGCGGCCCGGGCCTCTGGCCGCGCCGCCCGCGCCGTGGCGACGTCCTCACGCGCCTGCTCGCTGGGCACCAGGCTCCTTTTTTTCCGCCGCAGGTCGAGCCGCCCGCACGCCCGGTGGATCGCGTGGATGCTTACGGCCACCCCCGTGCGGTGGCCGTAGAGCGCGGCCAGCTCGGCGAGCGTGCGGTCGTTCCGCTCCTCGACGAGCGCGCGGAGGACCGCGCCGTCGGCGGCGTCGACCTTCGGGCGGCCGCCGCCGGTGTGCGGCCGGGCGGCCGGGCTCCCGCCCTCGCGCGCGCGGCGGCGGCGACCACGCGCTCGCGCAGGTCGAGCGATTACGGCTGCGGCATACGACGACCCCACCAACTCCGGGGCGCGCATGCCGCATTTCAGCGCCTCAGTCCTCAAACGCCGGCGAGAACCGCTTTAGCGCGCTCGTCGTCACCGCGCTCGTGAGCGTGCTTCTCGTCGCGGTGCTGGGGTTTCTCTGGACGCATCGAGGACGGCCGGCGGTTAGCGTCCCAGGGGTGGAGACCCTAACGTCGCGATAGCCTACCCACCGCACGTGCGAGCCCGATCTTTCCGCTGCCCTTGAAGGAACGCGCTAGACGCGGATCCAAGAACACCGCCAGCAGGGATGCTTTCTGGGATTTTGAGGCCTATCTGAGTCTCGGCTGAGAGTACGCTGACGAAGCAAGACTAGAATAGGCCCACGGTGGATCGTAGTGCTGATCTCCGCAGGTAAGCACGCTCAGGCTGGGTGTGTCCTTCAGCGGCCGAGGGGGCTACGGGGCAATGTAGCGAGCGACTCATCTCGGAAGACCTCGACGGAGATCTGTCGCCAGTAAAGGCCCGCGAGCTCGATCAGCACTTGTGGGTCTGCACGCGCTGCCGGATGATCCTCTAGAGATACGCAACACGCCATCCAGGATTAGGAGCCTCCGGCAAACCCGGGGCGGTTCGGACGATCCGAGGCATGCACCGAGGCCCGCGAAAGCGCGGCTACGAGTCGGGACGCTCGCCACACAGCCGACGACGCAAGGCCGCTTGCACAGCGACAGTCGGAGCGGCGCCCACGGCACCCTCCGCGTGCAGTCGGGCGAGGTCCGCGTGCCCCGCGCGACGATGCAGATCGCTCCGGACCGCATTCCAGAGGTAGGAGCCCGAGAGCCACGACGGAGGCACCAATCCGTCGAGCACCGCGAGGCCCGCCGCAGGTCCACGCAGTTCCGCGACGGCGAGCGCGCGGTTCAGCGTGTGGAGCGGCGACGGTGCGACGCGCTCCAGCATCGCGTACAGGTCGGCGATGGCTTCCCAGCGCGTTTCGCGAAAACTCGGAGCGAAACAATGTTCCGCGGCAATCGCGGCTTCCGCATGGAAGCGCGTGAACTGGGCGCCATTCGCCGATCGGGCCAACCAGGCGGCGCCACACGCGATCCCCTCGCGATCCCAGAGTGAGCGGTCCTGGTTCTCGAGGAGAATGAGTCCTCCCACGTCGTCCACGCGCGCATCGAGCCTCGCGACATGGAAATACATGAGCGCGAGCAGCGCAAAGGTCGCGGGGACTGCACCGACAGGATGCTCGCTCAGGAGCGTCGTCAGGCGAATCGCCTCAGCGCACAGCTCCTTCCGGATCGCGTGATCCGGGTGCGCAGCGAGATAGCCCTCGTTGAACAGGAGATAGAGCACATCGTGCACGGCTGGTAGCCGCGACCGAAGCACCTCCACCGGCGGTGTGTGAACCTCGACCGATCCCCCACGCAGACGCTCGCGCGCGCGCGCCAGGCGCTTGTACACGTTGGCTTCCGACGTGAAAAGGCGCAGGGCAATCTCGGCCGTGCTGAGGCCGCAGAGCGTCTTGAGCGCGAGCACGAGTCGCGATTCCCACGGGATGGCCTCGTCGCAGCACACGAACAGCATGCGCAGCAGGTCGTCGCGAATCTCATCCGGACCGACCGGCTCGTCCGGCAGCGACGCCAGCTCGCCGTGCGTGACCGCATCCCGCTCGGCGATCTTCAAGCGCCGCACTTGGCGTCGCAGTTCCTCGACCGCCCGGTTGTACGCAGTCCGAAAGACCCAGGCGCTCGGATCCTCGGGGATGGACTGCGATGGCCACGTGGTAAGGGCGGCCATCAGCGCGGACTGCACCGCGTCCTCCACGACGTCGATGTGCTGTACGCCAAGTCTGCGCGTGAGAATTGCGACCAGGCGAGCGTAGTCGCGACGGAAGCAACGCTCGACTATCGGCGGCACATCGCGCGACACGCTCACGGTGCGATGATCTCCCGAACCTCGCAACTCGACCCCGGCCGAATCAGGCCTGGACATCCCGCCGCCACTTCGAGTGCGCGATCGTAGCTCTCAGCCGCCACAACCATGTAGCCTCCGATGATCTCCTTGGCTTCGACGAGTGGGCCGTCCATCACGCCGGAGACCGCCAGGACCTTGCCCCCGGGCGCGAGTCGTCCGCCCATCTCGACAATGTTGTCCTTGAACTTCTCCTTCCAGGCCGTGAACGCGGCGTACATCTCCTGCATCTGCGCGGGGGACACCGAGTCCGCAACCTTCGGTGCGTCGACCGCGCCGCGCTGCACCAGCAAGTATTTCCGAGTGGCCATTGACTGTCTCTCCGTTTGGGTGTTGACCGGCGACCTGCCGGCCATACAACGACGCGCTGGGCATGCCGAATTGGACACTGACCACGTCACACGTCGGACGCGCCTCGGGGCGTTTCCGCCGCGAGCTCCATCGCAGGTCGGAATCGGGGTGACGATCGTCGAACTTCTACACGGCCGGGCCGTGGGACAACGAGTCACGGTAACACCGCGAGGTCATGGTGCGCGGCCGAAGTGAACGCTTCCATAAGCACCAGCACGTACTGCGCCGAGGGCACGGGGCGGCTCGACGACTTCTGGGTCCGGCATGCGATCCATGAGGTCCCGAAGGGCGCGACGCAGCATGTTCACGCCGTTGAAGAAGATGACCGCCGACGCAAGGAGCGCGGCCCAGTCGTCGGCGGACTCCCAGCCCGGCCCGCCCCACAGGGCGATCGCGATGCCGACGAAGGCCGCGGCCGACGTGAGGCTCGTTGGGCACTGCGGCGCCCCCACACGTCGCTCGAGGATGGTCCCGTGTCCGTCCTGACGTTAGGCATCGGCATCGGCGCGAGCACCGCCATCTTCAGAACGGCCGACGGCGCATTACGCAGCCTAACGCGATACCGATCGTGTACGGTGGTGGACGCCCCGTTCTCCCACCCCCGATGTGACGGCGGCCATGGGTCCCCGGTACACGATGCTCGCGAGTTTGTTACGCCAACGTCGGGAATCGGTTGCACGCGGATCTTTGCTTTGCGCTTCCCTCAACGAGGAAGCGAGCATGAAATTCAGACTCCGTCCCGTCCCCGTGCTGGGGCTCGGTACCACCGTCGTCGCGCTGACCCTCTCTGCCTGCGCCGACGCGCCAACCACACAGCGGTCGCTCGCGTCACCGATGCGCTCGGTCACGAGGTCGAACGCCGCCGGGTTCGGCAACTTCGAGCCGCTCGCCACGCAGGCGAGCTGCGCCACGCCGCCGGCGACCCTCGGCGGGTTCGCCACGTATCAGCCGTTCACCCTCCCTGACGGCTACTCGCAGGCGATCCTCGCCACGGAAGTCACCGACTTCGCGCCCCTCGCGGGCTCGGGGGCGAACAACCTCGACATGATGACGCTCAACGAGACGGGTCCGCAGGCGGGGCGCTACATGTACCGGACGCACGAGGTGGGGTCGAACGGCGCCGTCACCGTGACCGATCTCTGGACCGGGACGACGTCCCTCGTCGTGCAGCGGTCGCACTTCGAGGCGCTCGACGGGATCGCGTGGACGCCGTGGGGGACCGTCATCTTCGCCGAAGAGCGCATCATCGCGAGTCTCAAGGACCCTGCCGTGCCTAACGCTGTCGGCGGGCTCGTCTACGAGTACGATCCGGCCACGGGGGGCACGGTACCGCGTCCCGCCGTCGGTGCCCGGTCGCACGAAGGCCTCCGCTTCGACACCCACGGCAACCTGTACGGGATCTCGGAGTCCACCCCCGGCGTGAATGGGTCCGGCGCGATTTACAGGTTCGTCCCCGACACCAAGGGCGATCTCTCGAGCGGCCAGCTGTACGCCCTCAAGGTCCTCGATCCATCACGAACCGGTGACGCCATCTGGGTGCCGCTGGATCGTCAGGCAGTGCAGGTGAACTCGGATGCGGCCGCCATTGCGGCCGGCGCCACCGGTTGGGGCCGGCCCGAGGACATCGAGATGGGGACGAGCACGGCCAATAACCCGAGCGGTCCGAACGTCATGTACATCCCGTCGACGTCCGAGGACCTCGTGCTCAAGATCGCACTCATGGGTGATCGCGCGTCCGTCACGAACTACGTGAAAAACGGCGTGAACGTGGCCGGGCTCGACAACCCCGACAACGTGGCGCTCGACTCGCAGGGGAATCTCTACATCCAGGAAGACAACGGCCCGGGCGACATCTGGGTCGCGCGTCCCGGCCACGGTACCAGCGAGGTACCATCCGAGGTGGTACGCTTCGCCAGCCTCACGGACTGTTCGGCTGAGCCCACCGGTGTGTACTTCGACCGAACGGGCACGATCATGTACACACACGTGCAGCATGCCGGCGGGGCGCTCGGTAACGATCTCTTTGTCGCGATCACTCGCGACAAGCCGGGCCGCTAAACAGAATTGGGTCAAGGGTCGAATACCGTCATCCCCACGCCCCGGGGCGTGGGGATGACGGTATTCGACCC
>DASURJ010000714.1:0-7176 GCA_036280115.1 Gemmatimonadaceae bacterium | reverse complement strand
GTTCGTGACCGCCGACTCGACCTTGAGACGGTTCCGAACGATGCCCGGGTCGGCGAGAAGGCGCTCGACCCGCCTGGGGGTGTAGCGCGCGACGCGCTCGGGGTCGAAGTCATCGAACGCGCGGCGGTACGCATCGCGCTTCCTGAGGATCGTTTCCCAGCTGAGGCCTGCCTGCGCGCCCTCGAGGATCAGGAACTCGAACAGGCCACGGTCGTCGTGGAGCGGTTTGCCCCATTCCGCGTCGTGGTATGGAATGCTGAGCGCCGTCCGCGCCCAGCCGCACCGCGGCACGGTCGCCGTCCCGTTAGGCATACAAGTGGTCTGGATCCGCCGCCGCGAGGTCCGCGTAGAAGCCGGCGAGCCGCTCGGCCACCGCGTCGAGGTAGCGTGCGCCCTTGTCGGGCGTCGCCGCGGCCGGGTTGCCGGTGCCGGTGTCGTCCGTGACCTGCGTCCAGCGACGCGGCGCCCAAGCCCACCCCTCGCGCAGACCGGCGACCGTGAAACGGCGCGCGCGGCCATCGCCTGCCTCCTCCAGCGGGAGCACGAGGCCGGGCGCGATATGCTGCACGAGGCTCGTCTCGAGCTCGCCGGCGTGATCGCCCGGCTCGACGAAGAACGGGCGCGCGTCCAGGCACGCGTACCAGTTCACCGAGCACAGAAACAATCGCACCTTCGGCTGGAGCTCGCGGATCATCTGCTTGAAGTCGTTGCCGCCGTGCCCGTTCAGGATCACGAGCTTGCCCACGCCGTGCGCGTCGAGCACGGCGACGAGGTCGGCGAGCAGCGCTGCCTGAGTCGACGGGTTCAGGTTGAGGCAGAACGGAATGTCCAGCTGCCCGGTGTTCACCCCGAAGGGAACGCAGGGCAGCACGATCACCCGTGCTCCGCGCTCCCACGCGCGCCGCGCCGACTCGGCCGCGACGGCGTCGCTCTCGATGACGTCCGTGCCGTAGGGGAGATGGTAGTTGTGCGCTTCGGTCGCGCCCCAGGGGAGAATCGCGACGTCATATCGCGATTCGCGGACGACCTTCCAGGTCGTCTCAGCGAGGATGTACGGGCGTCCGGCCATGAAAGTCGGCGGTGAGTCGCGGATGGCCATCCACCATGTCATAGAACCGGATGCGATCGGCCTGCTCCGCCTTGGCCAGCAGGATGATCTGCCCGGTGTGCATCGAGAAGTGCTCGACGACGTGGTAGATCGCCTCGAGCACGGTCACGTCATTGTTCTGGATCACGCGGCGTGTCACGAGGTCGGCCGGCGATACCGTTGCCAGCACGCGGTCCACGTCGATGATCGTCTGCTCGAGTCGGTCGATCAGCTCCGACACAGGGATCGTGTCGCGCCGATCGAACTCCGACTGCCGGTTTCGCACATCGACGGCCCCGCCCACGCCGCTCACGATCCACTGCCGGGCGTTGCCGGCGAGGTGCAGGATGAGGTTGGCGATGCTGTTCGACGCCTCGTTAGGCCGAGCCCACACGACGGCGTCGTCGAGCACGGACACGGAGAGCCGGATCTTGGTGAGGTATTCGCGCAGGTAGCGACGCGAGAGGGCGACCAGGGTAGTCGCCACGTCGCGCTCGGGGGGAGGCGCGTTGTCGCGCGTTGCCGTCATCGGCCCGCTTGGGATTGGTGTACGGTGAGGACGCCTGCACCGAGCGTGAGGCGTGCGGACGAGTGTGCGGGTGCATACGAGCGATCGGCTCGCCCCGGGGACGCTGGACGAGCCGACTGAAAAACTGTTCTGCAAACGGAGGTGGCGCCACCGGCGAGGCGTCGCCAGGACTCATCGCCGCGACGGCGAGGTCGCGCGCTGCCTCGGCGCCAGTCCGATGGCGACTACACCAGCCCCCTTGGCGACGTCGACGGCGGTGACGACGTCCTGGAACGTCACGCCCGGCCCGCCGCGCACCATGATCGTCTTCGTCGGCCGGCCGGCGTAGATCTCCCGCAGCCGAGTCTCGAGCTGGTCTCCCCGAACCGCCTGCGCGTTGATGGTGTAGGCCGCATTCGGCTCGACCTCGAGCACGATTGGCGGAGTATCGCTTGCCGCTCCAGTGGGATCGGGCAAGTGCGTCTGGATGGCCTTTCGCTGGTTGACCGTCAGGAACATGAACAGGATGAGCAGCACGAGGAGCACGTCGAGAAAGGGGGTGACGTTCGGCTCGAAGTGCATGAAAGTTCGCGGCGGTCGCATCGGGCACACTCGCGGGGCGGGGGTTGCTCCACGCTACGGAGCCACGATGAAGAGCCCGTTGTCGAACGGTTAACGCGCGATGACGCCTGCGTTAGGATTGGCTCCGAGCCTAGACGAGCTCGGCCGCAACGAGGGCCCGACTGTTGCGGCTCAGCGGGCCAACGGAGCGAGGAGAAACGGATGAGCGATCCTGGATCGGACCCCGCCGCCGTCGGTGGAGCCGCCCCGACTGTGAGCGTCGAGACCACGACTGTTGCCCGCGGCCCCGACTGGGAGGCAGAGGACGCGTACTGGCAGAGCGCCTATCCAGAACGTCCGTACGCCCGCGCCGATCGTGGCTACGAGTACTACCGGAGCGCGTACCGGTACGGCGTTGACGCCGCGATACGCTATAGCGATCGCGGTTGGGGTGAGGTCGAAAGCGAGCTCGCTCGTGTCTGGGATCTGCACCACGACACGTCACGCGCCAGTTGGGCGGAGATGCGCGACGCCGTGCGTGACGCGTGGGACCACGTGCGAGGTGAGTCGGGGGACGACCGGACGCACATTCGGTGATCGAAGCTAACAGCTAACAGCTATCGGCTATCAGCTATCGACGGCCGGCCTCGCGGTTACCGCGTAGCGCTCCACTGACAGACGCATCGTCTGCAGGTGATACGGATCGAGCGGATGAGAGGGATCACGGCGGATCGGTCCGCGCGCGGGCGAGTGGGTCTCGCAACCGCCTGAGAGACGAGGGGAGCGGCTTTCCGAGACGCTGGCGTCCCGGGCGGCAGTTCCCCTCTGTCCTTCAGGCCGATTGCGAGAGCAACACCGCCGCCGCGCTGGTCATCTTCGTCATCCTGTCCATCCTGTCCATCCCCCGCCTGCCTTTCCGTTTTTTTCCTCGGACTCCGAATATCGGGCCCCCGACCCGCATCGCGACCGGACCGAACGGGGAAGAGACAGGATGGACAGGATGACGACGACGTCCCGCGCGGCAGCATACCGCGCCGCGAGCCCTACTCTCGTCGTCCGGCACCGATCGAAACCACTGCGATCGGCGCTCGCGGACGCATCAGCGCTCCCGAACGAAGATCGCGTGCGCGCCGGCAAAATCGAGGATCAACATGTCGCCCGCGCCGAGCGAGAAGCGGGTCGACATCGCGTGCGGCGCTGCCGGGTTATCCGTCTCGAGAAGGTCGCCCGTCGTGCGATAGACGAGCGGCACGACGAGCTCGTGCCCGTCGATCGAGAGGATGTACCGGAGGTGCCCGCCCACCAGGAACTCCATGCGCACTCCCGGCCCGAAGTCGAGCGTCGGGTCGCTTCGCATCAGTCGCCAGCAACCCAACAACCAGGGCGGAACGGGATCGTGTAGAGAAGCGGGTTCGGTCACGCGGGAGCCAAGGTGGGATAACCGTCCGAACTCCGAACCGCGCACGGCTGGTGCCACGCGACGCGAGCGAGCGGCTTCGCCCCAAGATGTTTTTCGTACCACCCCTCGTCCAGCTTGGTTCGCCGAGCGCGAGCCGCGCAGTGGCAGACATGTTGCCCTGCTCGGCGGCATTCCCCCATTGCCGCAAGGGATTGAAATGGCTGAAGTCCTGGTCGAGTTCGATGCCGCGATTCCAGGCGGAGACGGTTCCCGCTACACGCCCAGAGCCTGCGCGCGGGTCGGCCCGGACGGGTTGTGGGAAGGGTGGATCGAGTTCACGAACGTGGACACGGGCGGTGCAACACGCACCGGTCGCGAGACGACTCAGCCGACGAGGGACGACGTCATGTACTGGGCGACCGGCCTCTCGCGTGTCTATCTGGAGGGCGCACTGGCTCGTGCCCTCATGCCTCCGCGGCGTGTGGCGCGCCCCACGGTTTCGGTCGAACCCGCGTTCGACGGCCCGGCACCGCTCGGCGAGCCAGCGGACATGCCCCTGAGCCCGCGACCGGTGATCGACCCATTCGAGGTCTACGCACAGGGTGAGAACGTGTTGCGCCAGGAGTTGCTGGCCCTGAGCATCGACCACCTGCGCGCGATCGTTCGAGCCCATGGGCTCGACGGCGGTGCTGGCGCACAGGCCGCGGGCCCCGAGGTCCTCGCCGAGTACATCGTCGCCGAGGTGCGAGCGCGCGCGGCGGCGACGCGGTCCACGAGCGTGAGCGAATCGCCGTACCGCGACGCAGGCGGCGACGCTCGGTAGTCACCACTGTCGCGTTAGGCGACAGGGGTATGCCACGCGCCGGATCAGGAGAGTCGTGCGATCAGCCGTTCGAGCACCGCGATCCCTTCGGCGAGGCGGTCGTGTTCTCGCTCCGGCAAGGCGCGGAGCTCGGCGGTGAGAGCCGCGACGCGCGCCGCCCGGCCGCGCACGAGCAACGAGCGTCCCTTTGCCGTCGCGCGAATGCGGACCACACGCCCGTCGTGCGGATCGCCATCGCGGGTGACGAGGCCCTGCGCCTCGAGGGCCGACACGAGCCGCGTCATCGTCGGCGGCTTGACCTGCTCGGCCGCGGCGAGCTCACTGAGGGTGCGTGCGCGATGTCCGAATACGAGTACGGAGAGGACCGAGAGCCGAGGTGCGCTGAGCCCCCAGCGGGCATCCTCGCGACGCAGCCGGCGCAGAAGGTGAATGGCTGCCGAGTGGACCCGGTCAGCGAGCTGGGTAGCAGGGTCCTCGGCGTCGCCCGATACAGTGGCGGGCGCGAGGGCGGGATCACTCACTCTTGCGCGACGAGCTGACATTTCGCATAATCGTTAGCACTGCTAAGTATTCACGGGCGGCCGCGAGTCCGCAAGCGGTGCCCCTACCGCATGGAGCTCACCATGACGACGACCACGGAGCAGGTGGCACTCGACCGGATTGGCCAGATCGCCATCCGCGTTCGCGACATCGGACGGGCCGTCCGGTTCTACCGTGACACCCTCGGCATGCGCTTCCTCTTCGAGGTTCCCAACCTCGCGTTCTTCGACTGCGGCGGCGTGCGGCTCATGTTGAGCATCCCGGAGTCGCCCGAGTTCAATCACGCGGGGTCCGTCATCTATTACCGGGTGAATGACATCCACCACGCGTACGAGTCCCTGCGGAAGCGCGGCGTCGAGTTCATCGACGAGCCGCATCTCATTGCGAAGCTCGACGACCACGACCTGTGGATGGCGTTCATCCGCGACCCCGAGGGCAACACGCTCGCCCTCATGAGCGAGGTCGCGCGTACCTAGCGCGAGTCGAGTCAGCGCTTGTAGGCGACGAGCACGCCGTCGCGGATGGGGACGATCGACGCGATCCAGTCCTCGCTCTCCATGATGCGGCGCGTGACGGCGCGCACCCCTTCGGTGTCGGGCGACTCGTCACCGGGGTCGAGAATGCGACCGCTCCACAGCAGGTTGTCGATGATGAGGACGCCCCCGGTCCGGAGCTTGGGCTGGATGACGTCGATCGACGCGGGGTAGTCGCGCTTGTTGATGTCGTTGAAGACGAGATCGAACGGGCCACCCGTGTGCCGCAGTGTCTCGACCGCCTCGCCGACGTGGAAGCGCACGAGGTCGGAGTACCCGAGGCGATCGAGGTGCGTGCGGGCACGCGTGGACAGCTCGTCGTCCCACACGACGTGGTGCACCTCGCCGCCGCCGTTCTCGCGCACCGCCCGCGCGAACCACGCAGTCGAGTACCCGTACCCGGACCCCAGCTCGAACACGCGCCGCGCACCGATGATGCGTGCGATGAGATAGCAGAGTTGTCCCGATGCCGGTCCAATGATCGGGAATTTCGTCGCAGCGGCAACGCTCTCCATCTCCTGCAATTCCGCCGGACGCTCGGGCACGAGGCTGTCGAGGTACCGGGCGATCTCGTCGGACAGGATCTGTACGCTCACGTGCGGGTTTCGGATCGAGGTTCGGTCGACTGCTACGGCGTGCGGGCGATCGTTACCACAACTCGACACCGGGCTCACCGGCGTAGGCCATGCCCTCGAGCACGCCGCCACCCTGAACGTCCCATGCGCTCTGTCGCGGGTCGGGTCGCGCGGTGATCGAGGAGCTGTCGGAGAATGCGAGCGTGAGTGTCCCGGCGCGCGACACCGTGACGCTACGTACCCCGAGTCCCACGAGCGCGAGGCAGGGAGCCAGCCGCTCGGTGTCGCGCGGATCGATCGTGCGCGTCGTGCCGTTGGGGAGCTGTGAGACGAACGGGGCGCTGAGCCGGATGTCGGCGCTGCCGTCGAGGGACCAGGTTTGTATGCGGATCGACGCGCGGTCGATCACGAGCTGCGTCACGCGATGATCGAGGAGCACCCAGTGGTGCTCGTCCTCGGACTCGATCAGTTGGGCCTTCACCGTGGAGATGCCTCGCTCAGGTCGCTTCCGCGCCGGCGACGCTGTCGACGGCTACGGCTTGATGTGGATCGGGGTACCGACGGGAACTGCCTGCCAGATCTCCTCGATCTCGGCGTTCGTGACGGCGATGCATCCCTCGGTCCAGTCGAAGTCGCGGTGCGCGGCACCGACCCATGCCTGCCGCTTCGGGAGACCGTGAATCATGATGTCGCCGCCCGGCGAGACGCCGAGCGCCCGCGCCCGCGCCGCGTGGGCCGCGTCGGGGTAGGAGATCCGTAGCGCTAAATGGTAACGACTGCGCGGGTTCCGTGCTTCGATGCGGAACAGCCCCTCGGGCGTGCGCCCGTCACCACGCCGTACCTTGTCGCCGACCGGCTGCGTCCCGAGCGCCACGAGGTACGTCCGGACGGGCGACCCGCGGTAGTACAGCGTCAACCGACGGTCCGACTTGTCGACGACGAGGCTGTCGACGGCAGTGGGCGCCGCCGTGGCGGCGACAGCGGCGGTACGCGCGAGCGCGGTCGATGTGTCACGCGTATCACGCGTATCACGGGCGACACGCGTGCTGTCGGCGGCGCCGAGCAGCGACAACGCGGCCGCGCCGACGAGTTGGGTCAGCGGCATCGAGTCGGTACTACCGATGGCATACGACAAGACCGCCAGCGTCAC
>DASURJ010000713.1:0-4593 GCA_036280115.1 Gemmatimonadaceae bacterium | reverse complement strand
GCCCTCCGCCCTCCGGCCGGTTCAGAGTACTTCCCTCGCCCCGCCCCCGAACCGCCCTCCTGCCTGATGCCTCAGGCCTCCGGCCTCAGGCCTCCGGCCTACTCGTGCATCCCCGCCACCCACTCCCCTGGCTCGCGGATCTTCCCGACGAAGAAGCTCCCGAACTCGCCGTACTTCGCGCTCGCCTCGTCGAAGCGCATGTCGCTCACGATCTTCTTGAAGTCGAGCGGGTCCTTCGCGAACAGCGTGACGCCCCACTCCCAGTCCGCGAGTCCGATCGACCCGGTGATCACCTGGAAGATCCGTCCTGCGTACCGGCGGCCGCTGAGCCCATGCTCGTGCATCATCCGGCTCCGCTCGTCCACGGGCTGCGCGTACCAGTTCTGCCCCGTCTCCCGCTTCTTGTCCATCGGGTAGAAGCAGACGTACGGCATGCTGTCCGGTCGCTCGGGGTAAAGGCGCCTTCTCACATGATCGCTCTCGAGCTCCGCCTTGAGCTTTCGCTCGAGCGCCTCACGATGCTGGGCGTCGCCGACCTTGCCGCCACGCGCGGCTGCTTCGCGCGCGAGCTGCGCGGTGAGGTGATAGAAACCGGCCTCGGTGACGCTCAGGAAGGAGTCGCTGCGCAACAGGAAGTCAGAGAGCGGTGCGCAGGCGAGCTGGCGCTGCACTCTGGTCAGGTCGTCCAGCGTTGGCCTGAAGTGGAGGAGCATCACGTCGGCGCCCGCGCCCGTGAGCTCGACGACGGTGCTCCACCCTTCGGGCGACGTTCCCGTGTCACTCTCGAACACCCGTTCGAGGACACTTCGGGAGCGTTCGGCCACCGCGTCACGCTCGGACTGTGAACTCCGGCGCAACGCTCGGCGGTCCACGGTGTACATCTGATGGAGGGCCCACCAGCCCTCGGCTGTTTCCGGCGGTAGTGCGCGTTCCATGAGAGAAACATGAAACCGCGGCACTCCGTTTGCCATTGTATGAGTCAGCGGGACGCACGACGCGTTCACGCGGACGTAACAAGAAGGACGGCTTCCTATGACGACTTACGATCGGGCCCCTGAGGCTCGCTCCGACATCGGCGTGGGTCGGCGTGGGGAGCTCCGGAAGCTTCTCGTCGCCGCCGCGGATTCCGCACGTCGCGGCCGCATCTCCCACGAGCGAGTGAGCGACGAGGGCATCGGACGCTCGGTGCGCGAGCGCGTGCTGCGGCTGTTCCGCAGCATCGAGCCGCACGAGCAGCGTCTCGCCGGCTGATCCGCTCCGTCACCGCGGTCCGCCGTCAGCGTGTTGCCGACGGCGGGCAGCTCATCGCCGTCCCGCTCAGCAAAACACGATGAACGCCCGCGATTCCTCGCGGGCGTTTTGCTCAGGCGTCGCGTTTCAGGTCATCGCGATCCGCCTCGTACCTCGCATTCCGCGCTAGTGGAGATCCAGCTCCCGCTCGCCCACGCGCAGCGACTCCCTGGGAACCACGCTCGCCGAGCGGCAATAGTTCTCCAAACGCGTGTCGTCGCACGCGGGCCAGTCGCCGGGAATGGGTGCCAGACGCCTGCGCTCGGTGCGTGTCTGGAAGCAGAGCCAGCCCCCGCCGAAGCCGTGCGAGAGCACGGGCCGCCGCACCATGGTGATGCGCCGCTCGGCGCGCCGGCGCTCGGTGAACACGGGCATGTCCCGCATGCGCCGCTGCGCGCGCCGCCGCTCGGTGGACTGTGGCATCACGTCCCACGCGAGCCACTCGATACCGGAGGAATCTCGAAAGCTCCGGAATGCCATTCGTCCGCGCCCCCTCCGTTCGGTAACCGTTCACCTGTCCCCGCCAGAGCCCGCTCGGCATCGAGTTCGGCCGTCTGCCGGTTCATAAAGCAGGGTCAGTGCCAACCCCGCTTGCGGACTCGTGGTCAACGCCGTACTCTGGCCGAAGGCGCAACGTCGCGCAGGTCGACAACCGCGCATCGCGGGAGGCGCACGTGAGCGTACGCAGAGTACTGGTCGTCCACGACGACACGGACTTCCGCCGCATCTACCGTGCGGCGCTGGAGCATGCCGGCTTCGATGTCGTGGACACCGACGACCCCATCGAAGCGCGCCAGGCATTCGACCTCGGCAGTATCGCTCTCGTCGTCTGCGACCTCTACATCCGCATGGTCGCCGACGAGAGCTTCGTGAGCTGGCTCAAGCGCGACCCGCGCGCTGCCACCGTGCCGGTGATGGTCGTCACCGCCTGGGGCTCCGAGTCCCACCGCATCGTCGCGACGAACTGCGGTGCCGACACGTTCCTGCGGCTCCCGGTCGCGCCCAAGACGCTCCTCGAGGAAGTGCAGCGCGTGCTCGGCCCGCTGCCGCCGGAGTCGGCGTTCGTGTCGCGGTTGACGTCGCCGCGGCCGGAAGCGTTGTCGCCTCGGCTGCGGTAGCTCCGGGCTTCTACAGGGCCCGAATCGCTCCTCGGTAGTCCTTCGTACTGGGCCAACACCGAAACTGCTGAGAGAAGGCTGGAACTGCGCTGGTACTGCCGCTCGGGATGACCACGAAGCGGCGGGCCGGAATTGTTTGATACGGCCTCGGGACGCCTCTACCAGCAAGCATGCTCACTCGGCGAGAAGAGCTCTGCCGGTGTGCCGTGTCAAAAAACCTCACAATTCCTATTGAGAGTGAGGATCTCGTTACGCCACACGGAGCGACCCGCGTCCTTTTAGCCGGTTTCCGGCAGTTTCAGCATTGGCCGCGCTACGACGCCTCAATGCTGAGGAGCAGGTCAAGGCGCGTCAGCAAGCCTCGCGGGACAGGTCGTCGCTGCGCGCCGCGGATCGGGTGACGGCACGGCCACTGCAATAGCTGCGGCAGCTTCGACGCGGAGTCAACAGTGGCACGGCACGTCTTCACCGCGGCAGTCGTCTCGATGGCGCTCCTCGCCGCGCCTCTTCACTCCCAGGAACAGAGCAGCGCTGACAAGCGCTTCTTCACCGGCCGCGACGCCGTGATCTTCGGCGCCTTCGTGCTCGGCTCCGCCGCCATCACCACGTTCGACAGTCGCGTCGCGCACTGGTGGCAGGACAGCGTGCAGCAGTACCAGCCGCAGTTCCGCTCGCTCGCGAAGCACGCCACCAAGGTCCACGAGACCTCGCTCACGCTCCTCGGGATCGCGACGTACGCGGTGGGGCGCCTCTCGAAGTCCGAGGTCGTGGCCGACATCGGACTCCACGCCACCGAGGCGATCGTTCTCGGCTCCGTCGCCAGTCAGCTCATACGCGGGCCCCTCGGCCGCTCGCGTCCCCACGTGACGAACTTCGACGACCCGTACGACTTCGAGCCCTTCAAGGGATTCCGCGAGTTCGACTATCGCGCCTACCCCTCGATCCACGCCTCCAGCTCGTTCGCCGCCGCCACGGTGATGCTGGCCGAGACGAAGCGGAGGAAGCCGGGGGCGTTCTGGTACGTGGCGCCGGTGGCCGCGTCGGTCGCCATCGCGCCGGCCTTCTCGCGCATGTACCTCGGCCAGCACTGGGCGAGCGACATCTTCATGGGCGCGTTCATGGGGACCTTCGCCGGGCTCAAGGTCGTGAACTACTCACACGACAACCCCGACAACCGCTTCGACCGGTTCTTCCTCGGCTCGAGCGACGGGCTTCGGTTCAGTGGGGACTCGCGGTCGGTGACGGTCTCCTACTCACGGACCTTCTAGTCCTGGGTCTTTCATGCCGGCCGACGAGCCAACCGGGAATTCGAGGGCGTCGATCGCTGCACGGAGCCGAGGCAGCATCGCATCGATCTGCGGCATCGACACCGCCCCGACCGACAACCGGAACCACCCCGTCTCCCCCGCGGCACCGAACGCCTGGAAGGGCACCGCGGCCATCCCCGCGGCCTCGAGGAGATAGCGTCGCACGTCGTCGTTGGTGCCGAGCGTCTTCCCCTCGGGCGTGCGGGCACCGTGCAGCGCGAACTGCGCGCTCAGGTAGATCGCGCCCTGCGGCTCGGTGCAGTCCACGGGGAGGCCTTCCTCGCGCATCGCGTGGATCGCGTCGGCGAGCGCGGAGAGGCGACGCTGCACCTGGGGGAGCATCCACTCGTGGTAGTCGGCGATGGCGGAGTCGTTCGCGAGGAACTTCGTCGTCGCGATCTGCTCGGCGCGCGGCGCCCACGCGCCCACGTGGCTGGAGACGTCGGCCATGCGTGAGATGACGTCGGCCGGCCCCGCGGCCCAGCCCACACGCAGGCCCGTCGCGGCGAACGCCTTCGAGAGCGCGTCGACGAGGACCGTGTACGCCGCCATGTCCGGGCGCAGCGACACGGGGTCCGCGTGCTCGGCGCCGCCGAAGGTGAGCATCCAGTACACCTGATCGTACAGCAGGAACAGCGGACGCTCGTCGGGCCCGCGCCGCGCATTCTCCTCCAGCACCATGTCGCAGATGTCGGCCAGCGACTCGGCGTCCATCAGCGTGCCCGTCGGGTTGAGCGGCGAGTTGAGCGCGAGGAGACGCGCGCCCCTGATCAACGGACGCAACTGCTTCGCGCGCGGCTGGAAGTTCGTCGTCGCGTCGCAGGTGACCGTCGCGTGCTGCCCGCCCACGAGGTCCGTGTAGTAGTTGTTGTTCCAGG
>DASURJ010000712.1:0-17036 GCA_036280115.1 Gemmatimonadaceae bacterium | reverse complement strand
GTGGTCAACCTCACGATCGAGGGACGTCCGGTGAGCGTCGCGCCGGGCACGTCGATCCTGGAAGCGGCGAAGACGGCGGGGATCCTCATCCCGCACTACTGCTACCACCCGGGGCTCCCGGTGGCGGGCGTGTGCCGCATGTGCCTCGTCGAGGTCGAGAAGGCCCCGAAGCTGGCGCCGGCATGCGCGACCGCGGTCGCGGAAGGCCAGGTCGTCCACGTGCACTCCGAGAAAGCGCTCGAGGCGCGCAAGGGCGTGCTCGAGATGCTCCTCATCAACCACCCGCTCGACTGCCCGATCTGCGACCAGTCCGGCGAGTGCGAGCTGCAGGATTACACCTTCCAGGAAGGGCGGAAAGACTCGAGGCTCCGCGACCCGAAACGCTTCAACCCGGTCGAGGACTTCGGCGGCGACGTCATGTACGTCACGAACCGCTGCATTCTCTGCACGCGTTGTGTCCGGTTCATGGACGACGTCGCCCACGACGCCGTGCTCAACGTGAGCGAGCGCGGCGACCGCGCCGTCATCGGGAAGTTCGAGGGGAAAGACCTCACGCACCCGTGGGCCGGCAACGTCGTGGACCTGTGCCCGGTCGGCGCGCTCCTCTCCAAGGACTTCCTCAACAAGGCACGGGCCTGGGAGCTCGACCGCACCGCCTCCATCTGCCCGAACTGCACGCAGGGGTGCAACGCCATCATCGAGACGCGCGACAACGTCGTCGTCCGCATGCGCCCGCGCGCGAACCCCGATGTGAACGAGTACTTCCTCTGCGACTACGGCCGGCTGAACTACCGATGGATGAACGCGGCAAATCGGCTCGAGCTTCCGCAAGTGCTCGAGGGCGGTGCGCTCGTGGACATCGACTGGGACATCGCGCTGGGGGCGGCTGCAGCCGCATTGCGCGGCAAGCGCGCGTTCGTGCTCGCCTCGCCAATGCTCTCGAACGAGGCGCTGCACCTGCTTGGCAGGCTGGTACAGCTCACGAGCGGGGCAGGCGCGTTCCGTGTGGCGCGCGGACCCGAAGCGCCACTTCCCGGCGTGAAGGACCTGTCCTTGCGCGCGGAGCGGGCGGCTAACGTCGTCGGCGCCGAGATGCTCGGCTTCACCAAGTCCGACACGCCGCTCTCCGGCCTTCGTGACGGCGACGTGCTCGTGATCGCGGACCACCCGATCACTGAGGCCGATCTCGCCGACGTGCGGCGCGCCAGCGCCGTGATCGTGATCGGCACGACATTGCCCCGCGGTCTGCAGAACATCCACACTGTGCTCCCGATCGCCAACTTCACCGAGGAGGAGGGCACGTTCACCAACCTGCGCGGCCGCGTGCAGCGGTTTCTGCAGGCCAAGGCGGCGCCGGGACTCGCGCGTCCGAGCTGGTTCGTCCTCGCGGACCTGCTGGCGTCGCTCGGTGAGTCGACGAATTACTTCCTGCCGTCCGAGGTGTTCGCCGCGCTCGCCGCGGCCCACGCGAACTTCGCCGGCCTCAGCTACGACACCCTCGGGCTGCGCGGGCTGCCGGTCCTCGATGCCGCGCCGGCGGCGGGAGCCGTCCCGTGATCACACCTGTGCTGCCCGCCAGCGTCGCGCTCGTGCAGATACCCGACGCGCCAATGCCGTTAGGCGTGTTCGTCGTCGCGACGGTCATCAAGATGCTCGTCGTCTTCACCGTCTACATGGTCGGCGTCGCGCTCCTGACCCTCGCCGAGCGCAAGATCTCGGCGTGGATTCAGGACCGCCACGGGCCGAACCGCGTCGGAGGCAAGCTGGGCCTCCTGCAGCCGGCCGCTGACGGCGTGAAGAACATCATGAAGGAAGAGACCATCCCCGGGCACGTGAACAAGCCGCTGTTCATGCTCGCGCCGATGCTCGCCTTCATCCCCGCGCTGCTGGCATGGGCCGTGATTCCCTTCGGCGCGCCGTGGGCGTCACGGTGGGGCGTGATCCCCATGGTAGTCGCCGACCTACCGGTCGGCTTCCTGTTCACGCTCGCCATCGCGTCGCTCGGCGTGTACGGGATCGTCATCGCCGGGTGGTCCTCGAACAACAAGTACGCGCTGCTCGGCGGCCTCCGCTCGAGCGCCCAGATGGTCTCGTACGAGATCGCCATGGGGATGTCACTGATTCCCGTTTTGCTCCTCGCCGGGAACGTGACCCTGAACGAGATCGTGAACCAGCAGGCGAGCATGCACCTCTGGAACGTGCTCAACCTGACGATGGCGTTCTTCATCTTCGTGGTGGCCGCGTTCGCCGAGACGAACCGCGTCCCGTTCGACCTGCCGGAAGCCGAGTCGGAGCTCGTCGCCGGGTATCACACCGAGTACAGCGCAATGAAGTTCTCGATGTTCCCGATCTCCGAGTACGCGAACATGGCGACGTCGAGCGCCATGATGGCGTTGCTGTTCTTCGGGGGCTGGGACATCCCGTTCACCCGGGCCGATAACACGACCGGCGTGTCGTTCGCCATGGTCCTGTTGTCGATCGCCATCTTCGGACTCAAGACGCTCTTCTTCATTTTCGTGTTCATCTGGGTCCGCTGGACGATTCCGCGGTTCCGCTACGACCAGCTCATGTCGCTCGGCTGGAAGTTCATGATCCCGGCCGCGCTCGCATACATCGTGATCATCGCGAGCGCCCTTCTTGCGCTCGACTACGCGGGCATCCAGCGCGGACTCGTTCACGGCCTGATCCTGACGGCCGTGAACCTCGTGCTCGTCTTCATCGCGTTCGTGATTCTCGATCGGGGGCGCATCATCAGCCCCGCGTACGGACGCGCCACACCACAGCAACTCGAGCGACTGCGCGCCATCACGGCCGCGCGGGCGCCCCTGAGTCCCCAGTCCGGAGACTGATGGCGATCAACGTGAAGGTGCTCGACCGGCCCGTCGAAGAGGTCAGCTACATACGGGCGACGCTGAAGGGGATGGTCCAGACCTTCAAGCATCTCATCGACCCGCACAAGGTGACCACGCAGTACCCGGAGCAGAAGGAAACGATCTCGAAGCGGTGGCGCGGCACGCATCGCATGCTCACCACCGAGACCGGCAAGGCGAAGTGCGTGGCGTGCGGGCTGTGTCCCACCGTGTGTCCCGCGAACTGCATCAAGCTCGTCCCGGGCGAGGATGAGCAGGGCAACCGCTACCCGCTGATCTTCGAGATCGACGAGTTCCGCTGCATCTTCTGTGGCTACTGCCAGGAGGTCTGCCCCGAGGAAGCGATCCACGTCGGTCGGCACTACGAGAACTCCGAGTACAGCCGCGAGGGGTTCGTGTACGACCTCGAGCGACTGATGGCCCAGACGCATCCGGTGTGCGAGATGTGGGATCCGGCCGATCCAAAGGGCGAGTAGCCAGGCACGCATGCCCAACTTCTTCTACCAGGTTCACTTCTATCTCTTCGGGCTGGTCGCGATCGCGTCGGCGATCGCGTTCGTCACCCGAAAGAGCCCCGTCGCGGCGGCGCTCTGGCTCGTGAACACCATGTTCTCGCTGGCCGCGCTCTACGCGATGCTCGAAGCGCATTTCGTCTCCGTGATCCAGGTGCTCGTCTACGCCGGCGCGATCATGGTCGTGTTCCTGTTCGTGATCATGCTCCTCAACCTCGGGCACGCGTCGGAGCTGGCTGACGCGCGCGGGCGGTGGGGAAAGCTGCTCGCCGGGTTGCTCGGGCTCGCCCTCCTCGCGCAGATCATGGCGCTCGTCGGCCCACAACTTCCCGAGCCGTTCACGCCGGGAACGGGCTACGATCGGGAAGCCGTGCGGGCGCTGGGAGCGATTGGGAGCATCGCGCAGCCGCTCTTCAACGAGTACCTGCTCGCGTTCGAGTTGACGAGCGTCCTGCTGCTTGTCGCCATCGTCGGAGCCGTTGTCATCGGCCGGAGGAGAGGAGGCATCGATGCTCGCTGAGTCGCTCGCGCTGTCAGCGGTGCTCTTCACCATCGGCGCCATCGGCGTCCTCGTGCGGCGCAACGCGATCATCATCTTCATGTGCGTGGAACTCATGCTCAACGCCGTGAACCTCTCGTTCGTCGCGCTGAGCAACGTCTACGGGATGGCAGGACAGGTGTTCGTCGTCTTCGTCATGACGGTCGCGGCGGCCGAAGCAGCAGTCGGCCTCGCGATCATCATCTCGATCTTCCGGCACCGGCAGACGGTGAACCTCGAGAACATCAACCTGCTAAGAGGCTAATGCTGCTCCAGGAAGCGACCACCGCCGTGCACCCGCTCAGCGGCAGCATTGCCGAGCTGGTGTGGCTGGTTCCGCTGCTGCCGTTTCTCGGGTTCCTGATCAACGGGTGGCTGTCGATCTCGGCGGCCTCGCACACCGGGCCGCGTGATCCCAGCGCCGCCGGCCACGACGGCGCCGGCCACGACGGCGCCGGCCACGGGAACGACCACGGTCACGCCGATTCCGGCGGCGGCGCGCACGGCGACGATCACCACCCGGTTGCACGGCACAAGTATGCCGGCCTCGTGTCGATCGTCGGCGCCGGCGTGCTCGCGCTCTCGTTCGCACTCACGGTGGCGATCTTCATGGCGATGCTTGGCGTCGACCGCGAAGCGCCCTTCATTCGGACGCTGTTCTCGTGGATGCCGGCTGGCGATCTGAGCGTCGACGCCGCCTTGCAGGTCGATCCCCTCTCGATGGTGATGACGCTGGTCGTTACCGGGGTGGGCACGCTGATCCACATCTTCAGCATCGGGTACATGCGAGACGACCCGGGGTACCCGCGGTATTTCGCGTACCTCAACCTGTTCGTCGCCTTCATGCTCGTGCTCGGCGCGAGCTACCCCGTGCTCTTCGTCGGGTGGGAGGGGGTCGGGCTTTGTTCCTACCTGCTGATCGGATTCTGGTTTACGGACAAAGCGAATGCGGACGCCGGGAAAAAAGCGTTCATCGTGAACCGGATCGGCGACTTCGGGTTTCTGATCGCCATGTTCCTCCTGTTCGCGAACCTCGGCGCGCTCGATTTCGTTGGCATCGCGGATGCCGCGCCGGCGCTCGGCTTCAACAGCGCGCTCGTCACCACTATCTGCCTTTTCCTGTTTCTCGGATGCGCGGGCAAGAGCGCACAGATCCCGCTGTACGTCTGGTTGCCTGACGCGATGGCCGGCCCGACGCCGGTCTCCGCGCTGATCCACGCGGCGACAATGGTGACGGCGGGCGTGTACCTCATCGCCCGCAGTGCGTTCCTGTTCTCGCTCGCACCGGTCGCCCAGCTCACGGTGGCGTTCATCGGTGCGCTGACGGCGCTGTTCGCCGCGACCATCGGGCTCAAACAGTGGGATATCAAGCGCGTCCTCGCGTACTCCACCGTCTCGCAGCTCGGGTACATGTTCGTGGGCGTCGGCGTCGGCGCGTATGTGGGCGGCATCTTCCACCTCGTCACGCACGCGTTCTTCAAAGCGCTGCTGTTCCTGGGCTCGGGGTCGGTGATCTTCGCCATGCACCGCGCGTATCACGCGACCCACAGCCACGATGACGCGCAGGACATGCGCAACATGGGCGGTCTCCGGCGCTACATGCCCGTGACGTTCGTCCTCATGTGGATCGCGACGCTCGCCATTGCGGGTATCCCGCCACTCGCAGGGTTCTTCTCGAAGGACGAGATCCTCGCTGGCGTGTTCGCGCGCGCCCACGAGTCGACGCTCGCGGACGCGAGCTGGTTAGGCATCCCGGGCAGCGCGTTACTGTACGTCATCTACGCCATGGGGCTCGCGGCGGCATTGCTCACGGCGATCTACATGACGCGCATGATGATCTACACCTTCCACGGGGCCAACCGCACCGGTGAGACCGAGCGATCCCATCTGGCGGAGGCACCGTGGATCATGACTGGTCCGCTGGTGGTGCTCGGAGGGTTGAGCTTCTTCGGCGGGTGGCTGAATCTCCCCGCCATTCTCCCGCTCGGTCCGGTTGGTGTGCTCGATCACTGGCTCGAGCCAGTTGTTGGTCCCGCGACAGTCGCGGTGACGGGCGGCGCGGCCCACCTCTCCCACGCGACCGAGTACACGCTCATCGGTGCCGCGGTCGCGATCGCCGTGCTCGGTATCGTGATCGCGTTCGCACGCCTCAAGCCGGATCGGCTCGTTCCGAAGGCCCAGGCGGCGGAAGAGGAGGGCATCGAGCGGGTGCTCCTGAACAAGTACTACGTCGACGAGCTGTACGACCGCACGATCGTGAAGCCCACGGTCTGGGCGTCACGCAACGTCCTCTCCACGGGCGTGGACCAGGGCATCATCGACAAGCTCCTCGTGACGTGGGTCGGGACCGGTATCCCGCGTCTCGTTGGATGGTTCGGTTCGCGACTGCAGTCCGGTCAGGTCGGCACGTACGCTCTGATCCTCGTTATCGGCGTCATCGCGGTCCTCGGCGCCTTCACTTTACGCTGATTCGATGCTCGCCTTTCTGACCTCGATTGGATACGAGTCGTGGGTGCTCCCCACGCTGCTGGCGCTTCCGGTAGCCGCGGCGCTCGTGATCCTGTTGCACGGCGCCTCGGGACGAGGCGAGGGCTCGGGCGGGTTGGACGACGCGCGCGCGATGTTCCCGCGCCGCATCACGCTGTTCACGTTCGTCCTGCAATTCATCCTCTCGCTCGGCCTCTGGTGGGTCGTCGCGCCCGGGGAAACCGGCTGGCGCGCCGTCGTGGACGTTCCGTGGATTCGAACGTGGGGCATCAACTTCGCGGTGGGAGTCGACGGCATCTCCGCGGTGCTCGTGCTCCTCACGACGTTCCTCATGCCCCTCGTCGTGTTAGGCGGGTGGACGAGCGTGCGCGCGAAGTTGCACTCCTATCACGCCCTGATGCTCATTCTCACGACGGGGATGCTCGGCGCCTTCGTCGCGCGTGACCTGTTCCTGTTCTACGTGATGTGGGAAGTGATGCTCGTCCCGATGTACTTCATCATCGGGATCTGGGGCGGCACCCGACGGCTCTACGCGGCACTCAAGTTCTTCATCTTCACGTTCGTCGGCTCGCTGCTCATGCTCGTGGCGATCCTCTATTTGGGGATCAAGGCGGGCGACCCCGCCACGGGCATTCCGAACTTTGCATTCGATGCGATTTTCGCCGCGGCGGCGCGGACGGGGCAGGGCGGCCTCACCATCCCCGGGCTCGATCTCTTCGTTCCGGGGAGTGTGCTCCTGTTCCTCGCCTTCTTCAGCGCCTTCGCCGTGAAGGTGCCGATGTTCCCGTTCCACACGTGGCTCCCGGACGCGCACGTCGAAGCGCCGACGGCGGGGTCGGTGATCCTCGCGAGCATCATGCTCAAGCTGGGCACCTACGGCTTCATTCGCCTCGCGATCCCCCTCTTTCCGACGGCCGCGATGAGCCCGGGCGTGCGAACCACGATGATCGTCCTGGCCGTCGTCGGCGTCATCTACGGATCGCTCGTCGCGATGGTGCAGCCGGACTTCAAGAAGCTCGTGGCCTACTCGTCGGTCGCGCATCTGGGCATGGTGATGCTCGGCCTGTTCGCGCTCACCCGGGAGAGCGTTCAGGGCGCCATGATGGTGATGATCGGCCACGGACTCTCCACCGGCGCGCTCTTCCTGCTCATCGGGATGATCTACGAGCGGCGGCATTCGCGTGAGCTCGCGGCATACGGCGGAATCGCGAAGGTCGTTCCCGTCTTCGCGACGTTGCTGACGATCGTCGCCCTGAGCAGCATCGGACTCCCGGGGACGAACGGCTTCGTGTCGGAGTTCCTGGTCATGGTCGGCTCGTTCAAGACATACCCCGTCCTCACGACCATTTCCGCACTCGGCGTCATCCTCGCAGCGGCCTACCTGCTCTGGGCGTTGCAGCGGATCATCTACAACCCGCTCGACAAGGCGGAGAACGAACACCTCACCGACCTCAATTGGCGTGAGATCGGGCTCCTGACGCCTGTAATCGCGGCGATTTTCTGGCTCGGGATCTATCCCAAGCCCATCCTGACGCGAATGGAAGGAGCGACGACGGCGTTCGTGCGGACCGTTGAATCCGGCGCGAGTCAGCAGACGGCGAGCCTGCCGTCCGGAGGTCGGTAATGCCGATCGACGTCACCACCCCGCTCGGGCTGACGTTCGCACTGACGCCCGACCTCGTGCTGATTGGCGGCGCCATGATGCTCATGCTCTGGGCCGCGTGGCGGCCCGACAGCGCGCAGCATCAACGCGCGGTCGGCATCGGAGCGCTCGTGCTCACGGCCATCACCGCGGGAGTCGTCGTCGTGTTCGCCGTCCGCGAGTACACCACGGGTCCCGGCATCGTAGCCGTAGACGCATTCCGATGGGCCGCCGACCTCATCTTCCTGCTCGCCACGTTTGCCACCGTCGCCCTCTCGATCGATTACAACGCACGTGAGGGAATCGACATGGGCGAGTCGCACGTGCTCGTCCTGTTTGCGACGGCCGGGATGATGATACTCGCCGCGGCGCGCGACCTGATGGTCATCTTCCTCGGCATCGAGTTGATGTCGATCGCGGTATACGTGCTGGCGGGGCTGAATCGGCGAAGCCCGCGGTCGGCCGAAGCGGCAATCAAGTACTTCCTGCTCGGCGCATTCGCGGCCGGGTTCCTGCTCTACGGCATCGCGCTCGTGTACGGCGCTACCGGCTCCACCAACCTGGTGACCATCGCCGAGCGCATGTCCCAGTATCAGCTCGCCGATAGCCCGATGCTGCTCGCCGGCATCGCGCTTCTCCTGGTGGGGTTCGGGTTCAAGGTGGCGGCGGCACCGTTCCACATGTGGGCGCCGGACGTGTACGAAGGTGCGCCGACGCCCGTGACCGGATACATGGCGGTTGCAGTGAAGGCCGGAGCGTTCGCCGCGTTCATCCGCGTGTGGCTCGAGGCATTCGGCGGTGCGTACACCCAGTGGCACACCGCGGTATGGTGGCTGGCCGCCATCACCATGGTCGTCGGGAACGTGGTCGCGCTCGCTCAGCAGGACATGAAGCGCATGCTCGCCTATTCGAGCATCGCGCATTCGGGCTTCGTGCTGGTCGCACTCGTCGCGGGCACGCCCGCGGGTTCGTCGGCTTTCCTGTTCTACCTGTTCGCCTACACGCTCGCGACGATGGGCGCGTTCGCGGTGGTGGTCGCGGCCGGAAAACCCGGTGAAGCAGACCTGACGATCGACAGTTACTCCGGGCTGTGGAACGAACGTCCATGGTTGGCCGCGGCCATGACCGTGTTCATGCTCGCGCTCCTCGGATTCCCGATCATCGGGGGCATCGGGTTCCTCGGAAAGTGGTACGTGCTGCAGGCCGCACTCGAGGCCCCCGCGCCTCAGGCGCGCCTTGCCGTGCTCCTCGTGGTCATGACCGCGGTCTCCGCGGGCTACTACCTGCAGGTCGTGCGAGTCATGTACATGAGGCCGAGACCCGCGACGGCAGAACCCCTGGCGCCTGTGACCGGCCTGACGCGCTTCGTCATCGCCTCCTCCGCGATCCTGATCATCGTCCTCGGTTTGTTCCCCGATCCGATCGCCCGGCTCGCTGAGCAGGGGGCCACGCGTCCGCTGACCGCCGAAACCGCGGCCGTCCCACAACCCGCTCAGCAGCCGCAAGCGAGCCGGTGATCCGGCGGGCCTGCCGCCCCGGCCCGTCCCGCAACCGAGGCGTCGAATGACCATCGTTCCCGCGATCTTCCGCCAGTACGACGTTCGTGGTGTCGTCGGCGACGACCTGACCGCGGAGACGGCAGCCGCCATCGGCCGGGCGTTCGCCGTGTTTCTCGAGCGCCGCGGCGTTCGTCGCCCGGTCGCCGTGGGGCGTGATAACCGGCCCAGCGGAGGAGCGCTTCGCGACGCGCTCGTGAGAGGACTGACCTCCTGTGGCGTGGACGTCGTTGACATCGGGATCGTCCCGACCCCGCTCCTCTACTGGAGCCTGTCGAATCTCCATATCGGGGCCGGCATTCAGATCACGGGGTCCCACAACCCGGCCGAATACAACGGATTCAAGATCTGCGTCGGGACCGATTCCGTGCACGGGGAGGAGATCCAGGAGCTCCGCCGGCTCGCGGAGGGAGATGCGTTCCCCGGGGGGCACGGGTCCGTTCGACACGAGACGGTCATCGAGCGATACGTCGACGACGTCGTGGGGCGAACCGGGAGGATGGAACGGCCGCCGCGGGTCGTTATCGATTGCGGCAACGGCGCGGGCTCGCTTGTCGCGCAGCCGTTGTTCGATCGACTCGGCGTTCAGGCAAAGTACCTCTTCTGCGAGAGCGACGGGACGTTCCCCAATCATCACCCCGACCCGACGGTCGTCGAGAACCTGCAAGACCTCATCCGCGAGGTGAAGCGCGACCGGTACGACTTCGGCGTGGCCTTCGACGGCGACGCCGACCGCATCGGCGTCGTGGATGCCAACGGCCGCATCATTTGGGGGGACTACCTCCTCATCCTCTACGCGCGCGACGTGCTGGCTCGCACGGGAGCCGGGCAGCCCATCATCTTCGACGTCAAGTGCTCGCAGGCGTTGCCGGACGCTGTCCGAGCGGCCGGCGGGACGCCGGTCATGTGGAAGACCGGGCACTCGCTGATCAAGGAAAAGATGAAGATCATGCATGCGCCGATCGCGGGCGAGATGTCGGGGCACATGTTCTTCGCCGAGTCCTTCTACGGCCACGACGACGCGTTGTACGGGGCAGCGCGGCTCATGCGCATCGTGTCGGAGTCAGGGAAGCGACTCGACGAGTTGCTTGCCGACGTGCCACAGTTCGTCTCCACGCCCGAGATTCGGCTCGACTGCCCCGACGAGCTCAAGTTCTCGATCGTCGACGACGCCGTTAGGCATTTCTCCTCCACGCGGGAGGTCGTCGGTGTCGATGGCGCACGCGTCCTGTTCGGCGATGGGTGGGGATTGATTCGCGCGTCGAACACCCAGCCCGTGCTCGTCGCCCGCTTCGAGGCGTCGACGCCCGAGCGGCTCGACGAGATCCGTACCGAGATGGAGGGGTGGCTCAGAACGCGCGGCGTGCGAGTGTGACGTGCTGAAACGCACGTGGCTCATCGGCACGGCGGTCGTGGTCGCGGCGCTCCTCCTCCTCGGGAAGGCGCTCGCGGGCGTCTACGTGGACTACCGCTGGTTCGACGCCCTCGGTGCCAACGAGGTGTGGTGGGCACGGATCGAGAATCTGCTCCTGCTCCGCGGGCTGTCCGGGCTCGTCGCCACGGTCTTCTTCTTCTGCAACTTCTACGCGGTCCGGCATTCGGTCGTCTCGCTCGTTCTCCCGCGCCGCGTCGCGAACATCGAGATCGGGGAGGAGGTGCCGAGCCGTTACCTGCTGCTTGCGGTCATCGGACTGTCGCTGCTGTTCGGAGTGCTGCTCGCGTTCCCGCAGGACGACTGGACGTCGCTCGCGCTGGTGCGGTGGGGCACACCCTTCCGCGAAAGCGACCCGTACTTCGAGTACGACCTCGGGTTCTGGCTGTACTGGCTTCCGTTCGAATCCGACCTTCACCTGTGGGCACTCATTGCCCTCCTCGCGGCCACGACGGTGGTCGTCTTTCTCTACGCGCTCACGCCGAGTCTCCGGTGGGAACGCGGCACACTTCATGTGTCGGGCTACGTGCGCCGCCATCTCTCGCTCCTCGGCGCCCTGCTCATCTTCTTGCTCGCGTGGAGCTACCGACTCGACGGTCTCGGGTTGCTCATCTCCGGCACGGGCCCCGGCGGCGCGTTCACGTCGGCCGACTGGAAGGTCGGCGTCCCGACCAACTTCGTTCTCGCTTTCGCCACTGCCGCCGCGGCGGTGCTCGTGGGATGGGCCGCGTGGACTGGGCAGATGCGCATCGCGTTCGTCGCGGTAACGGCCGTGCTGGTGCTCTCGCTCGGGCTTCGCCAGTTCCTTCCTCCGCTCGCTCGCCGGCTCGCGGGGCCCTCCGATCCCGAGGCACGTGAGTCCGGGTATCTGACGACGCGTGCCGGCTACACGCGGCGCGCATACGCGGTCGATCGCGTCGTCCCCACCGACACGACCGGAGCACGAATCGCCCTGTCATCGATACGCGCGGACGTCCACGCGATCTCGCAGTGGGACGCGGCGGCCATCCGCCGAGCGGTCGAGCGCAGGCGTCAGGGCGTCGTGAGCGGCGCCGTGGGCTGGGCGTCGGACAGCGGACGTCTGATCGGCGTCGTCGCGCAACGCCCGAGCGGCGCGGACGCGGTCGATCCGTTCACACCCTGGACCGTCACCCGGACACGCGCGTGGGCGAGCGACGAGCGTGGTGGTATCGTCGGTGTCGACGGCAGCGGTATCGAGGAGGGTGGGGCCATGCCGCCCGCGCTGGTATACGACTCGGCGTCAGGCCCACTCGTCGTGTCCGACGACGACGGCGACGTCGCGGCACCGGAGATCTCGCGATGGCCGTCTCGCCTCGCGCACGCGTGGGACCAGCAGAACATGCGCCTCATGTTCAGCGACGTGGACACGCGCGCGCCACGAATGATGCTGCACCGAGACGTGCGTGACCGGCTCCGCATGCTCGCGCCATTCTTCTGGCAGGCCGCGCACATCACGCCCATCAGCGCGGGAGACTCGCTGTACTGGGCGGTTCACCTGTACGCCGCGTCGAACTTCTACCCGCTCAGCGAGCACACGCGCCTGGGCGGAGAAGAGGTCTCGTACGTCAGACACGCTGCGACGGCGGTCATTCACTCACATACCGGGCGCGTAGTGCTCGTTGCGGACTCGGCGCGTGACCCACTCACGGACACGTGGGTTCGACGCTTCCCGTCACTCTTCGCCACCTGGACCGCGCTTCCGGCACCGGTCGCGGCGAATATCCCGCCACCACTCGAGAGCGCCGTCGCGCAGGCATCCGCATTCGCGCGTGTGGGGTTGCGAACGGAACCGGCGCCGGTCGCCCATTTGCCGAACACGTTCGCTGGCGACACGCTGCTCGCCGGCGCCTGGCGCCCGGCGCATCTCGCCCCACCCGATGCCAGGGTCGCGTGGACGACACCGTTGCTCGACGCGGGCGATCGCGCGCGTGGACTGGTCGTGGCCGTCGGCGGCCCCCAACCGGCAACCTACTGGTATCCGCTCACGGAACCGGGGCTACGATGGCCGGCTGTGCTCGAGCGGCTCGCCCGTATCCCGGATTCGCCACCGCCCGCGAGAGACGTGTCCATCCGGCGCGGTCCGGTGCGCGTCGTCCCACTCCGCGGCGGGGCGGCGGCGTACCTCCAGACCACGTACGCCTGGCGGAGCGACGGCGCGCCGACCGTAATTCGCGTGGCGATCCACGGCACGGGTATCACGCGCGACTCGGTGGCCGTCGGCGCTACGTTGGGCGACGCCGCCGGCGTGCCCGTGCCGCATCCCGACTCGAGCGACGTCTCGCTGACGCCCGAACGCTTTCGCGCGCGCGTCAACGAGTTGTATTCCGCCATGCGTGACGCACTCCGCCGCGCCGACTGGGCGGCGTTTGGGAAGGCGTACGAGGACCTCGGGCGCGTATTGCGTGCCGCCCCGCAGCAGTGAGGTCGCGCGCCTTGCCCGCGTTTTCCATCGTCCCTAGCTTGCGCGCGCCGCGGCACGGCGCCCCCTTCGAGATCGAACCGGAGAAGACGTGAACATCCACGAATACCAGGCCAAAGAGATTCTGCGCGGTTACGGCGTCCCGATCCCACCGGGCGAAGTCGCCACAACCGCTGAGGAAGCCGAGGCAATCGCGCGGCGCATCGGTCGGACCGTCGTCGTCAAGGCGCAAGTGCATGCAGGCGGACGCGGGAAGGCCGGCGGTGTGAAGCTCGCCAAGACCCCCGAGGAGGCACGCGAGGTGGCGAGTCGGATCCTCGGCATGCAGATCAAGGGCCTCACGGTGGAGAAGGTCCTCGTCACCGACGCCGCGGACATCGCGAGCGAGGCGTACGTGGGCATCATCCTCGACCGCGCCTCGAAACGGCCCGTGTTCATGGTCAGTCCCGCGGGCGGTATCGACATCGAGGAGGTTGCCGCGAAGACGCCTGAAAAGATCATGCGGCTTCCCGTCGACACCCGGTACGGCCTCATGTCGTTCCAGGGGATGGAGCTCGGCTTCTTCCTTTACCCGGACATCGCGAAGGCTCGCGCGGCGGCGAAGATCATGGGCCAGCTGTACCGCGCCTTCATGGAGAACGGCGCATCGCTCGCCGAGATCAATCCGCTGGTCGTCACCCCCGCTGGTGACGTCGTCGCGCTCGACGCGAAGATGTCCATCGACGACAATGAGCTCGATCGCCTGCCCAAGGTCGCGGCCCTGCGTGACGAGTCGGCGGAGGCGCCGAGCGAGGTGCAGGCCCGGAACGCGAATCTCACGTTCATCAAGCTCGACGGAAACGTCGGCTGTGTCGTCAACGGCGCCGGCCTCGCGATGGCCACGATGGACCTCGTGAAGTTCTACGGCGGTGAGCCCGCGAATTTTCTCGACATCGGCGGGTCGTCGAACCCCGAGAAGGTCGTGAACGCCCTGCGCATCATCACGGCGGACCCGAACGTCAAAGCCATCCTGTTCAACATCTTCGGCGGCATCACGCGAACCGACGACGTGGCGAACGGCATCGCGACCGCCACGAAACAGAACCCGCTCACGGTGCCGATCGTGATCCGCCTAACGGGAACGAACGAGGAGATCGCAGTGAAGATCCTCCAGGAGAACGGATTCTCCGCCATGACCGACATGGACGAAGCCGTACAGCGCGCGGTGAGACTCGCCACGGGAGGACAGGCCGCGTGAGCATCTTCATCGACAACGACACGACCCTCATCGTTCAAGGCATCACGGGACGCGACGGGTCGTTTCACACCCGCCAGATGATCGAGTACGGCACGCGGGTGGTGGCCGGCGTCACGCCGGGGAAGGGCGGCCAGACGTTCGACGATCGCGTCCCGATCTTCAACACCGTCGCCGACGCAGTCCAGGCGACGGGCGCGAACACCTCGGTGATCTACGTGCCGCCCATGTACGCGGCCGATGCCATGATGGAGGCCGCGGACGCCGGGGTGAAGCTCATCGTGGCGATCACCGAAGGCGTGCCGGTGCTCGACATGACGAAGGTGTACCCGTTCGTGAAGGAGCGCGGCGCCCGTCTCCTGGGCCCGAACTGCCCCGGACTGATCTCGCCGGGGAAGTCGAAGGTGGGCATTATCCCCGGCCGCATCTGTACGCCTGGACCCGTAGGCGTCGTCAGCCGCTCGGGCACGCTGACCTACGAGATCGTCTATCAGCTCACGCGCGCAGGCATCGGCCAGACCACGTGTGTCGGCATCGGCGGCGACCCGATCAACGGGACGAACTTCATCGACTGCCTCACGGCGTTCGAGCGCGACCCGGACACCAAGGCCGTGGCGATGATGGGCGAGATCGGCGGCACCGATGAACAGGACGCCGCGCGCTTCGTTCGGGAACACATGACCAAGCCGGTCGTCGGGTTCATCGCGGGACAGACGGCACCGCCCGGCCGCCGCATGGGACACGCCGGGGCGATCATCTCGGGCTCGGCGGGAACGGCCGCCGAGAAGATCCAGGCGTTCGAGGAGGCCGGCATGGGCGTTGCGCGACGACCCATCGACTTCGTCGAGCTGATCAAAGCGCGCCTTTGAAACTCTCCGACTTCGTTCGTGCGACCCAGATCGTCGTCCCGCTGCGTGATGAGACCGTCACCGGCGCTGCGGGCGTATTGATCGAGCGCCTCGTCGCAGCCGGCGCCATCTCCAACGTCGAGAAGCTGCGCAGCCGAGTCGCCGAGGAGCGGCCCGAAGACATCGTCGCGATGGGAGAGCGGGCGTTCCTGTTGCACTACCGGACGGACGCGGTCACGGATCTACGCGTGGCACTCGGCACGTCCGAGCAGCCGATCTGTCGCGAGCTCGGCGAGAATGAAACACAGTGCGCGCGTATTCTCCTCCTCATCGTGGCGCCGCCACGCATGGCTGCGCGCTACCTGCAGCTCGTTGGCGCGTTCGCGCGGCTGCTATCGAAGCAGGCCGTCACCGACGACGTCCTCGCGCAACGTGACGCGGAGTCGCTGGCGGCGCTTCACGCGTTCCGCGAGTACGAGCTCCCGGCGCAGCTCACCGTACGCGACATCATGACTGAGCGCCCACGGACGGTCACGCCCGAAAGCGATCTCCGCGATGCGGCGCGCGATATGGTTCGTCTGGGCCTCGGGGGGCTGCCCGTGGTCGACGACTCCGGCCTGGTCATCGGCATGATCGGCGAGCGTGAGCTGCTGCGCTCTCTGACCGGTTATCTTCAGGGCGGCCGAAGCGAGGGAGCACAAGCTCCCGGCTCGCCGCCGAAACAAACCGTGCGTGAGGCCATGACGCGCCACGTCCTCTGCGTGTCGCCCGATCAGGCAATCACCGACGTCTCGTCGATGATGACGAACAAGGATGTGGACCGCGTGCCTGTCGTGCGCGACGGTCGGATCGTCGGCATGCTCACTCGCGGCGACATCGTACGCAAACTCCTCGGACACTGAACTGATTTTTCGACATGGCCGGCAATCGCACGCTCACGATCATCAAGCCCGACGCGTTCGGCTCGGGAAAGGCAGGGAAGATCATCGCGCATCTCGAGGCGGGCGGGTTTCGCATCGTCGCGGCGCGCGTGCTGCACCTCAGCGACGCCGAGGCCGGCGCGTTCTACGAGGTCCATCGCGAACGGCCGTTCTACCGGTCGCTGGTGTCGTTCATGACCTCCGGGCCGTGCATGCCAATGATCCTCGAGCGCGATGACGCGGTCGCGGCACTCAGGTCGGCGATCGGGGCGACGGACCCGGCCGAGGCCGCGTCCGGTACCGTGCGGAAGCTCTACGCCGAGTCAAAGGAGCGAAACGCTATTCACGCGTCTGATTCGGACGAGAACGCCACGCGGGAAGAGCGATTCTTCTTCGCGGAGACCGATCTGCTCTGGGGATAGCGAATGAGGGAAGGGGAGAAGGGGAGAGAGAACCGAGTTCCCTTCTCCCTTCTCCCATTCTCCCCTCCCGCTCTTGATAACTCCAATCGCCCCAAGTAGTTTTACAGGCTATGCTGTCCTTTGACATTCGGTCGC
>DASURJ010000711.1:0-6582 GCA_036280115.1 Gemmatimonadaceae bacterium | reverse complement strand
ATGCACCTGGCGGCCGCCGTCGGCACGCCGACACTGTCCATGCAGGGTCCCGCCGATCCGGTCGTGACCCGGCCGCTCGGCCAGGACCACGTAATGCTGCGGCACCCCGAGCTGCCTTGCGTGCCGTGCGTGAAGAACGTTTGTCCGCGGACCGGCCAGAAGGGCTACGTATTGCCTGACGGCACGCGCGAGTGCCTGCGGCTGATCAGCGTGGACGATGCGGTGGAGGCGCTGCGGGCGCATCCGGCAACGGCACTCCTTTCCTGATCTGACAGCATGATGACACGACAACGATTCATCATTGGCGTGGACTTGGGCGGGACGAACATCGTCGTGGGGGCCATGTCGGAGAGCGGCGATCGACAGATCGGATTCAGATCCGAGCCGACGATGGCCGAACAGGGCGTGGAGTCGGTCGTGCAGCGGATGGCGTCGATGGTAGACGAGACGATCGAGATGGTCATCCGCGAAGCGGGGGTTACGCGCAAGGCGATCGCGGGCGTGGGTATCGGCGCGCCGGGGCCGCTGAATCGGGAGAAGGGCATCGTGGTCGTCGCGCCGAACCTCGGTTGGCGGGACTACCCGCTGCGCGACGAGATCTCGAAGCGCGTCGGCCTGCCGGCGACGCTCGACAACGATGCGAACTGCGCGACGTTAGGCGAGTGGTGGCAGGGTGCGGCGCGCGGTGCCCGCCACGTGGTCGGCCTCACGATCGGGACCGGCATCGGCGGCGGGATCATCATCGATGGCCGGCTGCACCACGGCGCCTCCGACGTGGCGGGCGAGATTGGCCACACGACGATCGACGTGAACGGCCGCTACTGCCGCTGCGGCAACTACGGCTGCCTGGAAGCCTACGCCTCCGGCCCCGCGATCGCCCAGCGCGCTCGCGAGGCACTCGAGCGCGACGAGATCTCGAGTCTGCCGAGCCTGGTCGACGGCGACGTGTCGCGCCTAACGGCCGCGGACGTCTACGACGCCGCGAAGCAGGGCGATGCGCTGGCGCGCGAGATCGTCCGCGACACGGCCACCTTCCTTGGCTCCGGCATCGCGAACCTGCTCAACGTCTTCAACCCCGATGTGGTGGTGATCGCGGGAGGCGTGACGCAAGCCGGCGAACCGCTGTTCGACCCACTGCGCGCGGAGGTGCGCCGGCGCGCGTTCAGGCCCGCGGTGGAGGCGTGCAAGATCCTGCCGGGAACGTTGAAGGGGTCCGCCGGTGTGGTGGGTGCGGTGGCGACGTTCAAGCAGCAAGTTCTCGATGGCGTCTAGAGGGAAGCGCCGCCTTGGCGTCATCGGCACCTTCGTCTGGGACATCATCTACGGCCGTGACCCGCGTGAGCTTCCGGTCGAGGAGTGGGGCGGGATCACGTATGCACTGAGCGCGCTCGATGCCGCGCTGCCCGAGGACTGGGAGATCGTGCCCCTGGTGAAAGTCGGCGACGACCTCGCCGCGCGGGCGCGCGAGTTTCTGCGGACGCTGCGGCGTCTCGCGCCGGACGCCGCGCCGATCGCGGTGCCGTATCCGAACAATCGCGTCGAGCTTCGTTACTTCAGCGACGAGCGACGCAGCGAGCGCCTCACGGGCGGCGTCCCCGGGTGGAGTTGGCTCGGCCTCAAGCCGCTCCTCGGCGATATCGACGCGCTGTACGTGAACTTCATCAGTGGCTTCGAGCTCGACCTCGAGACGTCGCAGCTCATTCGGCAGCACTTTCGCGGGCCGATCTACTGCGACCTGCACTCGGTGATGCTGAGCGTCCAGCCGACGGGTTTTCGTGCGCCGCGGCCGCTCGAGAACGTCGCGCAGTGGTGCGCGTGCTTCGACTTGCTGCAGGTGAACGGCGATGAAGCGGCTCTCATGGCGTCCGATCCCATGGCGCTCGCGGCGACCGCGTTCGCGAATGGGATTCGATGTCTCGTCGTGACACTGGGCCCGCGCGGCGCCGTCTACTTTGCGGCGCCGGGCTTTGCGACCCTGAGCGATTTGTCAAGAGTGAATCTCGCGACGACGCCGTCGATCGGCCCGGTCCGGACGGCGCTCGTTCCTGCAGAACCCGTGCGAACGGAGCCCGGAATGGGCGATCCTACGGGCTGTGGAGACGTTTGGGGCGCGACCTATTTCTCACGACTGCTTGCCGGTGATAAGTTGTCCGACGCGATGCGCGCGGCGATGCGCGCGGCCGCGCGCAATGTCGAGCACCGGGGTGCGACCGGGCTCGCACACTACCTTCGCGGAGAGCTCAGTCCGACGTGACCACCGTCATCAACGTTCCGCCCTCGCTCGACGACCATACGATCGAGCAGGTCCTGGACCAGGTGGCCCCGCTCCCGCGCGATCAGAAGATTCTCGTCGACGCCCGCCACACGCGCTGGGCTTCGCCCTACGCCCTCACCACGCTCCTGACGCTCGCGCAAACGCGGACGGAGCGTGCGGCATTCGCGGGTCCCGAGAACGACGACACCGCGTCGTACTGGGCACGGACCGGATTCTACAAGCACGCCGAACAGCTCTTCGATCTCCACGGGCACGTTCCTCGCGCTAGAAACGGCGGAGAATCGAGCGTTCTGCTCGAGATCACGCCGGTTGCGAAGAGCGAGGACGTGCATGACGTCGTCGAACGCATCCAGCAGAAGGCGCAGGCGATTCTCGTGAACGAGCTGCATCTCGACCCACAGGCGACGATGCGGTTCGCGATGACGTTGTCGGAGGCCTGCCAGAACATTGTCGAGCACGCCCAGCGTGGCGGGTGGGTCGCGGTGCAGACCTATACCTGGGCGAAGCGGCTGGGGCGTCGCGTCGTGCAGATCGCGGTGTGCGACGCGGGGATCGGGTTTCGCGCGTCGCTGGAGAGCGCGCACGGGCGCCGGATGAGCGAGCGTTGGGACGACGGCATGGCGCTCGAGGACGCCGTAATCCGTGGGGTGAGCCGGTTCCGCGATCCGGGCCGCGGGCAAGGACTCGCGGGGGTGCGCCGCTTCGTCGGCAAATGGGATGGGAAGTTGTCGGTCCGCAGTGGTACCGCGCGGATCGCGATCGTTCCGAGTTGGGATGAGGACGTCCCCTTGGATGAAGATCTCGCGCCGTTTCCCGGCGCGCAGATCCAGATCACGATTCCAGAACGGATACCTCCGCGGTGATCAATCACATCGATGTGAGCTCGGTGCTCAGGCGCACCGTGTGTGACCTGTACTCGAACCTCGTGACGCGGCCCACGGGCGCTGCCGTGCGGACGGAGATCGAGAACCTGCTCGCGGCGTGGCGTGGGCCGTCCCTCACCGTGATCGACTTCTCGCACGTGAACCTGCTCGACTTCTCGTGCGCCGATGAGGTGGTCGCGAAGCTGCTACTGCGCTTCGAGGGCCATTCGCCGCCGCAGGACGCGTATTTCCTCCTGCGTGGCGTGCGCGAGGACCACCTCGACGCCATCGAGGCCGCGCTCGAGCGGTACGGGCTCGCTCTCGTTATGCAGGAGGAGGATGGCGGCCTGCTGCTCGTCGGGACCGTCAACGAGGCCCAGCGACGCGCGTGGCAGGCCCTGCGTGAGATCGGGCGGGGTGCGGCGCAGGAGCTCGCGGATGCGCTCGGCGAAGCGCCCGCCTATGCGGAGTCGTTACTGGCATCGCTTCACGAGCGTCGCCTCGTCATGCGACTCGACGACACGTACATCCCGTTGGGCGCGAACCCGTGAGCACGCCGTGAGTCCGCCGACCGGTCAGGTGTACAACCCGCCGCTCCAGGTGGTCGGGTTCATCGCCACGAGGTCGGGCGATCCCGAGCGCGGTCCGCAGATTCGCCTCCGGTCGGACGAGGCGCGGTTGCGCATGATCCTCGACGGAGAGCTCGTCTGGATCCACGGACCGCGCCGCCACGAGCTGGCGCCCGTCGTCATCGACGACTCGGTGCCCCGGGGCGGCGTGGTCGTGCGCGACATTGCCGGGCTCACGGTCACGGAGGTCGTGCGTTTGGTGAAACCCAACCTCGACGCGCGTCCCGGCAGCGGCGCGTACGCCTAACGCTCCGCGTCCATGGCCCGTTCGCCTCGTCGCCTGGGTCTCTCCACACTCGCCGTGACGGGCGGTGCCGAGCAGGGAGAAGCCGACTCGCCCGTCGTGCAGCCCCTCGTGCAGTCCGTGAACTTCGTGCAGGAGTTCGGCACGGCGGACGGCCTCCGCTACCCGCGATACGGCAACGCCCCGAACGCCGAAGTGGTCCAGCGTCGGCTCGCCATGCTCGACGGCGCCGAGGCGGCGATCGTCCTCGCCAGCGGCATGGGTGCGACGGCGTGTGCGCTCCTCGCCCTGCTCCGCCCCGGCGATCACCTCCTCGCCAGCAGCTGGATCTACGGCGGCACGCGCGTCCTGTTCACGCAGGAGTTCGCGACCATGGGCATCGACGTCACGCTCGTCGATCCCACGGAGACGCGCGCGTGGCGCAAGCGAATGCGCAAGGAGACGCGCGCGATCTTCGTCGAATCACCCGTCAACCCGACGTGCCGCGTGCTCGACCTGCGGCCGATCAGCTACCTGACGAAGGATGTCGGGCTCGCGCTCGTCGTCGATTCGACGTTCGCAAGCCCCATCAACTTCCGCCCCCTGGACCACGGCGCGGACGTGGTGATCCACTCCGCGACGAAGTACCTGAACGGTCATCACGACCTGATCGGCGGCGTGGTGCTCGGCACGGCGCCCTACATCGAGGAAGTGCGGCAGAAGATGGCGGTGTGGGGCCAGGCGCCGGATCCGTTCGCGTGCTGGCTCCTCGAGCGCGGGCTGAAGACGCTCGACGTGCGCGTACGCCGGCAGAACGAAAATGCCGCGAGAATCGCGGCGTGGTGCGCCGGCCGAAAAGAAGTCCGGAAGGTGCACTATCCCGGGCTCGCGGATCATCCGGATCATGAGATCGCGCGCACGTTCATGGACGGCTTTGGCGGGATGCTCGCCATCGAGCTCGTAGGGGGTGGACGCGCCGCCGATCGCTTCCTCCGTCGCCTCCGCCTCATCACCCACGCCCCGAGCCTTGGCGGCGTGGACTCGGTCATCAGCGAGCCCCGCTTCACGTCGCACGCGCACCTCCCGAGTGACGAGCGCACCGCTCTCGGAATCCCCGACGGCTTCCTCCGGCTCAGCGTCGGAATCGAGGACGCGAACGACCTGATCGCGGACATCGAGCAGGCGCTGCGATGACGGGTCCGGAACCCGGCGTTCCGGCCGGGTACGGCGACCGGCGTGCGGAAGAGCGGCGCGTAAACTCGCGCGTCGCCGACCTCTCGGTCCCCGAGTTCCGACGCATTGCCCTGACGTGGCTCCTCAGCGCGATCGTCGTGGTGCTGTTCCTCTGGATGGTCGGCGAAGTACTCATCGCGGCCATCCTGGGGATTGTGGTCGCCGCGTACCTCCGGCCCCTCTACAACTGGTTCCTCGCTCGAACCGGCCGGCCGATCCTGAGCGCCGTGCTGACGCTCGTCGTGCTCATCGTCCCGGTGCTCGGCGCCCTGGCCTACAGCTACCTCGAGCTCGTCGGGGTGCTCAGATACATCGCGTCGAATCAGGACGAGGTCGCCACCCGAATCGACGACGCCATCCGCCGCATCCCCTTCCTGGCCAACGTCAACGCCAGCGAGACAGTTCGCCGCTACGTGCTCCTGGTATCGGACTACGGGTCGAAGATCCCGGCAGCGGTCCAGGAGACGGTCGTCGAGCTGTCAGTCGCCATTGCGATCTTCTTATTCACGGCGGCGTATGTGTTTACGGACGCCGACTCGATCGTCAATTATGTGCGGAGCAAGGTGCCCAAACGGTACGACCGGCTCCGGGAAGCGCTGGTGACGAACGTCCGGGGGGTGCTGTACGGGGCGATCTACTCGACCCTTTTGACACAGAGCCTCAAGACGTTCGTCATCTTCGTGATGAACCTCGTGTTCGGCGTGCCGCTCGCCGCGGTGCTCGCGATCCTGTCGTTCATCATCGGGTTCTTCCCGATCGTCGGGTCGTGGAGCGTGTACGTACCGATTGCGGCCTGGCTGCTCGTGTTCCGCGACAGCCCCGTGCAGGCCGGATTGATGATCCTGGTCGGGTTTGTCCTGAATACGCTGTTCATCTCGACGTACTTGCGCCCTAAGATCGCCGCAGAGCGATCCGGGGTATTGAACTTTTACTGGATGTTCGTCGCGCTCGTGACGGGGGTGTATACCTTCGGACTAGCCGGCATTCTCCTCGGTCCGATCCTGATCGGACTGCTCAAGGCGGTCGTGGACTCGGTAACGGCCCAGACCAGCTGGCGGCTGCTCGAGGCGGATGATGGCGGCGACGGGTAGCCGGGCCAGGAAGGGGGAACAGAGGTGATTCGGTTTCAACACGTCTACAAGGAATATCCGCGCACCGGCTTGGCGCTTCAGGACGTGTCGCTGTTCGTGGGCAAGGGTGAGTTCGTGTTCCTCACCGGACCGAGCGGCGCTGGCAAGTCGAGCCTGCTCAAGCTCACGTACATGGAAGAGCTCCCCACGAAGGGAGACGTCTGGGTGAGCGGCGTGCGCGCGAGGGGGGTCAAGCGGCGTGACGTCGCCAAGCTCCGCCGAAAGCTCG
>DASURJ010000710.1:0-3702 GCA_036280115.1 Gemmatimonadaceae bacterium | reverse complement strand
GCATCCGCACTCACCGCGCAGACGTATACGACCGCTGATCCCGTCATCCGGCAGATCTGGGCCGAGGGGATGAACAGCTCGCAGACGTACCGCCTCTCCCAGGTGCTGAGCGATTCGATCGGTCCGCGCCTCACCGGGACGCCGGGGATCAAACGCGGCAACGACTGGCTCGTCGCCACCTACAAGAGCTGGGGCGTCGACGCGAAGAACGAGGAGTACGGGAAGTGGAAGGGATGGCGGCGCGGGACCACCCACATCGATCTCATGACGCCTCGCGTCCGCTCGCTCGAGGGGACGCTGCTCGCGTGGAGTGCGGGGACCGGCGGGCGCGATGTCACGGCGGGCACGATCATCCTCCCCGAGGTGCGGGACAGCACGGAGCTCGTAAGGTGGCTACCGCAGGCTCGCGGCAAGTTCGTGCTGATCTCGATGGCGCAACCGACCTGCCGCCCTGACGACAACTGGCGAGAGTACGCCGACTCGGCGTCGTTCGCGCGGATGCGCGCCGCTCGTGACTCGGCCACACGCCGCTGGAACGCGCGCATCGGGGCCACGGGTTACAACGTGGGGCTCGGCACTGGAACGTTAGGCAGACGCCTCCAGGAAGGCGGTGCGGCTGGCGTCATCGCCTCGCGCTGGTCGAACGGATGGGGTGTGAACAAGGTCTTCGACTCGCGCACCGATCGTGTGCCGTCCCTCGACCTGAGCTGCGAGGATTACGGCCTCGTCTACCGCCTCACCGAGAACAATCAGGGCCCCACGCTTCGCGTTCGCGCCGACGCGGAGTTCCTTGGCGATGTGCCCGTGTACAACACCATCGCGACCATCCGCGGCTCGGAGAAGCCAGACGAGTACGTGATGCTCTCCGCGCACTTCGACTCGTGGGACGCCGGCTCCGGCACGACCGACAACGCCACCGGCACGATCGTGATGCTCGAGGCACTTCGAATCCTGAAAACGGTGTACCCGAACCCGAAGCGCACGATTGTCGTGGGGCACTGGAGCGGAGAAGAGCAGGGGCTCAACGGCTCGCGCGCGTTCGCCAAGGACCACCCTGAGATCGTGAAGGGGCTCCAGGCGCTCTTCAACCAGGACAATGGCACCGGACGCATCGTGAACCTCTCGAGCTCCGGATTCACCACGGCGGGTGGGAGCTTGGCACGATGGATGGCGAACGTGCCGACCGAGATCGCCCGCAACGTGAACCTCGGCTTCCCGGGATCGCCGGCGGGCGGCGGATCCGACCACGCCGCCTTCGTCTGCTACGGCGCGCCCGGTTTCAGCCTCGGCGCGACGAGCTGGGCCTACGGCACGTACACCTGGCACACCAACCGCGACACGTTCGACAAGATCGTGTTCGACGACCTGAAGAACAACGCGACGCTCACCGCCATGCTCGTGTATCTCGCGAGTGAGGATCCCGAGCGGGTCTCGCGCGATCAGCGCGTGTTCGACCGTGGCCCGAACTGGCGGCCCACCGGCGGGTTCGGGGGTGGCGGACCACAGCAGTGGCCGACGTGCACGGAGCCGCTTCGCGACTACTCGCAGTATCGACGTTAGGCTCCGGCCGTGAGCGACGGCATCCCATTCCTCAATCTCGCCGAGATCGAGGCGGCGGCACGTGAACGGCTGACGGCGCTGGCGTACGAGTATTACGCCGGCGGCGCGAACGACGAGGTCACGGTGCGCGAGAACCGCTCCGCGTTCGAGCGGCTCGCGATCCGCTATCGCGTGCTCGTGGACGTGAGCCGCCGGTCGACACAGACGAGCGTGCTCGGGCAGCCGATCGAGCTTCCGGTGCTGCTCGCACCAACGGCCTTCCATCGCCTCGCGTGCGATGAAGGCGAGATCGCTGCGGCGCGCGCTGCTGCCGCGGCGGGCACGATCATGATTCTCAGCACGGCGTCGACCTGCACCATCGAGGACGTCGGCGCCGTTCCCGGACCGAAATGGTTTCAGCTCTACGTGTACAGCGATCGCTCGCTCACCGAGGCACTGGTCGCCCGCGCCGAGGCGGCCGGAATGACGGCGATCGTTCTCACGGTGGACGCTCCGATTCTCGGTAGGCGCGAGCGCGACCTCCGCAACCGGTTTCACCTCCCCGACGGCGTGCGGCTCGCGAACGTCCCGTCATCCGGCAGCGTCCCGGTTCCCACCGGGCACGGCGAGTCGGGGCTCGCGATACACTTCGCGAGTGGGATCGACGCGAGCCTCACGTGGCGCGACGTGGAGTGGCTTCGCGGCCGCACGCGGCTGCCCGTGCTCATCAAGGGCATCGTGCGTGGAGACGACGCGGCCCGCGCCATCGATCACGGTGCAGCGGGGATCATTGTCTCGAACCATGGCGGGCGACAGCTCGATACGGCGATCCCGACGATTCGAGCGCTCCCTGACGTTGCCGAGGCGGTCGCTGGCCGCGCCGAGGTGTTGCTGGACGGCGGCGTTCGACGCGGCACGGACGTCATCAAGGCCCTCGCGCTCGGCGCCCGCGCGGTGCTCGTTGGCCGACCGGTCGTGTGGGGGCTCGCCGTCGGTGGGGAGGCGGGCCTTCGGCGCGTGCTCGATCTACTCAGGGCGGAGATCGATTTGGCGATGGCCCTGTGCGGCTGCCCAACCGTCGCCGACATTTCGCGAGATCTCGTCGTCTAGGGTGTCATTCCGAGCGAAGCTGGCGCTCCGCGCCAGCTTCGCTCGGAATGACAAATACCTCGGCCACACGGCCGTTCGCCGCGTGACCCTTGCGCTGTTTTGGTGCCGGGGCCTACGTACAACTTTCCCGTAAGCCAGAGAGAATCATGCGCTTGATTCGTATCCCGGTCGTTGCAGCGCTCGTGCTCGCCGCCGCGTGCGACCTCAGCACGAGTCCCAACGTCCCCGACCCGATCGACCCCGCCGATGATACGTACGCGTCGGCCCTCGGCGTGGACCTCGCTACCATGACCAAGCTACCGAGCGGGCTGTACTACAAGGACCTGGAGCTCGGTTCGGGCGACGGTGCTGTCGCGGTCAATGATTCGGTCAAGGCGCATTTCACCCTCTGGCTGACAAACGGGACGAAGGTCGATTCCAGCGTCGATGGCGGCACGCCGATCGAGTTCAAGGTCGGCGACCCGACGATCATTCCCGGGTTCTCCGAAGGGTTTCTCGGAATGCTTCCGGGCGGGCGGCGTCAGCTCGTGATTCCCACCCGGCTGGCCTGGGGGGAGGGCGGTAGCCGGGTCGCCGGCAAGCCACCAATCCCGCCTAACGCAAACGTCGTGTTTGAGATCGAGTTCATCGAGCGGCTGACTGGCGGCCAATGATGGTCGCATGACCGGGGGCGTTCGGTCCGCCGACGCGCCCCTCTGGTCGCCCAGCCTCGAGCGGGCGGCCGCCACCAACCTCGCCCGTTTCGTCACCCAGGCCCGTGCGGCCGGGTACGATCCCCCACCGGCGAGTGGCGTCGTCGATTACGCGTCACTCCACGCATGGTCCGTCGCTTACCCGGCCCGCTTCTGGGCAACGGTGTGGCGCTTCTGCGGCGTTGTGGCCCAGCAGCGTCCCGACGGCTCCTTCTGGTCCGAAGTCGTGCACGGGATCGATCGGATGGCGCCGCCCGACGCGGAGCTCGGGCCGCGGTGGTTTCTCGGCGCCCGCTTCAACTTCGCCGAGAACCTGCTTCGGTTTCGCGACGACCATCCCGCGCTGATCGTGCGCAACGAG
>DASURJ010000709.1:0-4012 GCA_036280115.1 Gemmatimonadaceae bacterium | reverse complement strand
GATCCGCGTTCGCCTTTCCTCGCGGGTGGATCACCGTCACCCCCGTGCGCACGGGGCCGGTACCGACGACGAGCTTGCCGCTGCCCGAGATGAGCGTGGTGTGCCCGACTTCGACTCCCGGCACGTCCGTGATCGCGTCGAGCGGCCCGGGAGTTCCACCAATCGGCAGGCCGAGGTCGCGCGCGCGCGGCTTGCCAGGCTGTGCCTCGGCCGGCGCGGCAACCACTGCCGGCACGGCCAGGACAGCAACCCACCCCAGCAACGCCCACACCCATCTCGCCGTCGTGAGACCCACTCGACCCCCCATGGTCAGGAAGCTGCGCTCGTTGCTGTCACCCCACCGCTTTGATCGCGTCGGCGAGCGTCTCCAGCAACGTATCGATCTGCGGTTTCTCGATGACGAGTGGTGGTGACAAGGCGATGATGTCGCCAGTGACGCGAACGAGCGCACCACGATTGAAGCACTGGAGGAATACATCGAACCCCCGCGTGCCGGGCGCGTTCGGACGCGGCTCGAGCTCGATTCCGCCAACGAGCCCGAGGTTCCTCACGTCGATGACGTTCGGCAAGCCGCGCAGCGAATGCAGCGCGTCCTCCCAGTACGGCGCGAGCGATGCGGCCCGGTCGAACAGCCCTTCCGCCTGGTAGAGCTCCAGTGTCGCCAGGCCCGCCGCCGCCGCGAGCGGGTGGCCCGAATACGTGTACCCGTGAAAGAGCTCGATGCCCGACGGCGTCGCCTCGATCACCGTCTCGTAGATCTTGCCGTCCACGAACACCGCCCCCATCGGCACCGCCGCGTTCGTGAGTCCCTTCGCGACCGTCATCATGTCGGGCGTCACGCCGAAGTAATCAGCGGCGAACGGCGCGCCGAGCCTGCCGAACCCGGTGATCACCTCGTCGAAGATGAGCAGAATTCCGTGGCGGTCGCAGATCTCGCGCAGGCGCTTCAGGTAACCGCGGGGGGGAACGAGCACACCAGTCGAACCGGCCATCGGCTCGACGATCACCGCTGCGATCGTATCCGCCCCTCGCTCGCGCACGATTCGCTCGAGGTCGTCGGCGAGCTCGGCACCGTGCACCGGCTCGCCACGTGAGAATGCGTTTCGCGCGAGGTCGTGAGTGTGCGGCAGGTGGTCTACCAGCGGGAGAAGCTGCGCCGCGTATGCGCGGCGGTTCGTTTCTATGCCGCCGACCGAGATGCCTCCAAACCCCACGCCGTGGTAGCCGCGCAACCGACCGACGAACCGCGTGCGCTGTGATTCGCCGCGTGCCTGGAAGTACGCCAGCGCGATCTTGAGCGCGGAATCCACCGCTTCGGACCCCGAGTTCGCGAAGAACACGTGATCGAGCGTTCCGGGCAGCATCCCCACCACACGTTCGGCGAGCGCGAAGCTGTATGGGTGCCCGAGCTGAAACCCCGGCGCGAAGTCGAGCGTCGCCGCTGCCTCCTGCACGGCACGAACGATGGGTTCGCGACAATGGCCCGCGTTGACGCACCAGAGCCCCGCGGTGCCGTCGAGCACGCGGCGACCGTCTACTGTCGTGTAGTACATCCCGCTCGCCGACGCGAGCAAGCGCGGCGCCCGCTTGAACGAGCGATTCGCGGTGAACGGCATCCAGAGCTGCTCGAGTGAGAGCTCGGATCCGAGGACACCGGACAACGTTGCGGTTTCAGTCATGGACGTCGTTGCTCCTCTCGTCTCAGCGCGCCGCGGCTGTGCATCCGCCTGACGCGCGGTCACTCGGGGCCGTCGCCGGCACCCAGACCCGGGTTACCTTCGGCCTCGCGTTCGTCTGCCAGCTCCTCGTCCCGCTCCGCGGCGGCGATCGCGTCGCGTTCCGCCTTGTACCGCTCCCACCATTCGCGCGTGATCTCGCCCGCAAGCTCGCGGTTGCCGAGCCCGAACGACAGCGCCAGCGCGAGAGCCACCGCCCCGAAGAGAATCGCGAACGCGGTCACCACGATCTCGTTTGCGATCCCGAGTTGCTGGAGCGCCATGAAGATGGCGAGCACGATCACCCCCCACCGCCCCACCCGCGCCAGCGTCGGACCACCCTGGATGCCGCCCGCGGAGGCCAGGATCAATCCGCCGACGAACCTGCCGAGGACGATTCCGACGATCAAGAGAACGATCGCCGCCATCATGCTCGGGATGTACCCGACGAGCTCGGAGAACACGTCCGCGAGCGTCTCCATCCCGAGCGCGTTCGCGGCGATCATGATCACGACGAACATCACGAACCAGAACACCAGGTTCGCGATGACGCGCGACGGATTGAAGTGCGACCCCGAGCGCTCGACCGCCTGCATTACGCCACCACGCTCGAGCAGGTAGTTGAGCCGCATGCGGCGGAGGAGCCGCTCGGTTCCTCGCTCGATGAGCTTCGCCAGCAGGTAGCCGGCGAAGAGAATGATCAGCGCGCCAAACAGCGCGGGAACGAACTCAGCGAACTGCCCAAAGCTGCTCTGCAGTCGCTCCATGAAGGTCATGTGGTGGCTCCGGGTGGGCCTTTCAGTTGCGAGTGCCGCGCTTCGTGTCGAAGATGGCGCTCCGATGGCATTTCGGGCAGATCAGCCACTCGCGGCGGCGCGCATACCCGAGCCCGAACGAGCCGCCGCCTATGGTTCGTGCTGACAACTGCACGCCGCAGCGCGGGCACTCCGGCTGTTCTCCGCCGATCACCGCCGTCCGAATAAGTCGCTGCTCGTCGGTCGTGAACTGCGCTCGGTCACCAGTCACGGTCCCCCCACGTCGATGACGACCTTGCCGAACTGCTCACCGGATTTCAACCGGGCGAACGCGTCGCGACCATCGCGAAGTGGGAACACCGAGTCGATCGGGGGCAGAAGCCGGCCCGCGCGAAGCTCGCCCACCACCGCATCGAACTCCGCATCGCTGCCCATCGTCGAGCCCATCAGGGTCCACTGGTTCCAGAAGAGGCGGCGAATGTCGGTTTGCACGAGCGGCCCCGACGTGCCTCCGCACGTCACGAGGCGCCCACGCTTCCCGAGCGCGCCGAGCGATGAGGTCCATGTGGCTTCGCCAACGCAATCGAGCACGACATCGACACCGCGCTTCCCGGTGCGCGCTCGTACCTCCTTCGCAACGTCCAACGTTCGTTCGTTCAGCGTCCCATCCGCTCCGAGTGCGACCGCGCGCTCGAGCTTCGCGTCGCTCCGCGAGGTGACCCACGCCTCGGCGCCAGCTCCTTTCGCGATCTGCAGGGCGGCCAACGCGACACCGCCTCCGATGCCGCGGATCAATACGAGGTCGGAAGGCCGCACGCGGGCGCGCGTGACGACCATCCGCCATGCGGTGAGCGTCGAGAGCGTGAACGCGGCCGCCGTCGTGAAGCTCGTGTGGCGAGGAATCGCCGCGACATTCGCGGCCGGCACGACGACGAACTCTGCCATCGTGCCCGTCCGGTGCTCCCCGAGGATGCGAAACTGGAGGCAGAGCGGGTTGTCACCCGTCCGACAGTACTCGCACGTGCGGTCGCTGACGCCAGGGTTGACGACCACGTGGTCGCCGACGTTCACCGACGTCACGCCTGGCCCTCTCGCGTCCACGACCCCGGCACAGTCCGCGCCGAGTATCCACCCCGGCGTGATACGGACGCCCGGAACGCCCTGGACCACCCAGAGGTCCAGATGGTTCAGTGCCGCTGCGCGCACACGCACGCGCACGTCATCCGGCGCGGCGAGCTCGGGAACGCTCAGGTCATCTCGGTATGTGAGCTGGTCCAACTCGCCGTGAGCGTCGATCGTCAGCGCTCGCACGGGTTTCCTCGAGGGTTATATTCCGCGACACTCTCGGCACGCCGTCGCGCGCGGCCAACCAAACCGGTCCACTGGATTCGCGGAATGATTTCGATCAAGGTCCCGCCTCTCGGAGAATCCATCGTCGAAGCGACGATCGCTCGCTGGCTCAAGAAAGAGGGAGAGGCCGTCGCCGCCGGCGAGACACTGGTCGAGCTGGAGACGGATAAAGTTACCGTCGAGGTGCCCGCG
>DASURJ010000708.1:0-2408 GCA_036280115.1 Gemmatimonadaceae bacterium | reverse complement strand
GAGCTGGACGTTTTTCGGGAGTCTCTCTCCAAGCTGCCGGAGCGTCGCGTCCCGCGCGCCAACCGCGTTCAGGTAGTATCGGTTCATGACAGGATCCTGCGGCGCCTCTCGCACCGCGTCGAGCGTGACGTCGGCTATCGCGTCGAACGCCGCGAGACGCGCGCGATAAATCGCCGGATCGTCCGCCACCCGCGTCACACTATCCTGCCCCGACAGGAAGATCATCGCCATTCGGTACTCGCGCTCGGCGCGCTGCAGAACGGAGATCGCCTCGGCGGTGGAGCGGAAGGTCAGGATGGTGTCGGCACTCGAGACGAGCTGCGCGCCGGACGGCGAGGCGGCTGCCCCCGAGCCCGCGGTCGTGTTTCCGATGAGCACCGGCAGCGACATCCGTCCAATCGCCATTCCCCCCGCGAGAATCATGACCGCGGCGGCGGCCTGCAGCCACCACGGCGACCGCGCCGATGTCGAACGCGCCATGCGGTCGTCACGAATCAGTCCTTCTTCGCGCGCCGCGGCGGCGATGGTGTCCCAATTCACGGCGGGAGTGGACAGTCGATCCCGCTCCTGCCATGCGAGCATGAGCAAGCGACGGTGTGCGGCAATTTCGCGCGCACACGCCAGACAGGACGAAAGGTGTGCAGCCTCGGCCGCCGTCGGTTCGCCATCGGCGAGCGCGGCCAGGCGTTCAGGATGCGGGTGCGACATGGGCTCTACTCGCTGCCGGCAGGTGATCGACCAGGTGCGCGAGCAGCCGGCGGAGCTTCGCGCGTGCCTTGAACAGTTGGGACTTCGATGCGCCGGGCGTGATCCCGAGCTCGCGCGCGATGTCCTCGTGCGTATATCCCTCGACGTCGTGCAAGAGGAACACCGTCCGCGCCCCGTCGGGAAGCTTGCGCGCCGCCTCCTCGATCGAGGCGGCGACGAATGCCCGGTCCGAGTCCATCTCGACCGACACGCTGTCCTCCTCGATGTCCAGCTCCACCTTCGCCAAGCGCCGTACCTTCCGTAACGCGTTGAGTGTTCGATTGACGGCGATGCGGTGCGCCCAGGTCGCGAACTGCGCATCACCGCGGTACGTCTTCAGCGCGCGAAAGATCTGGATCCACACGTCCTGCGCGATGTCCGCGGCGAGGTCCGGATCCCCGGCGAGGCGCTTCACGACGGCATCGATGCGCGGCGCATACTGCGACCATAGCTGTCGCAGTGCCCGCTCGTCGCCATCGATGGCGCGCCTGATCAGCAGTTGATCCGATTCCATGCCGTCATCTCTGCGGGATGAGTCACGAGTGGGTGGTACGAGGGTTGCCTTTTCTCGAACGCGAAGATGTTTGCGGGGCTGTGATGGGGAGGAACGAGGGGTCATTCTGTTGCATGTTGCGGGGTGACCGCAACATAGGTCGCTCGTCTCTCGAATGAGTCGCACACCGGTTTCCCAGTGTAGCGGCTTCCCTTCGGTCGTCCGGTTCGCCCACGGATCGCCTGCCACCGGAACATTTGGATGTGGCTCGCTGTATCTCCCGTAAGATCAAGCGATAGGGTGCTACCCGACAAGGGCCGGCAAGCCTCCGCTCGAGTCTCGTATCCTACGGAGCAAAGACGTGCTGGTTTCCCTCATTGCGGCGATCGCGATCAGCGTTGGCGACGGCGGACTTCCCGGCAAGAAGCCCGCTGCCGTAGGCATGTCCGCCAAGCGCCTCACGGCGATCGATCGCGTCGTCAGCCGCGGGATTCGCGCGGGTGGGTTTCCAGGCGCGTCGGTGATCGTGGGCCGGCGCGGCGCCGCCGTCTTCTCCAAGGGGTACGGTCGTCTGAGCTGGTCGAAGGACGCCTCTCGCGTTGACCCCGACGTCACGATCTACGATCTCGCCTCACTGACGAAGGTCGTCGGGACGACGACGGCGATCATGTTGCTCTACGACGAGGGGCGCATCTCGCTCGATGCGCGCGTCGTTCAGTATCTGCCGGCGTTCACCGGTGGCTGGAAGGACTCGATCACCGTTCGTCAGCTGCTCACGCACCGGTCAGGGCTCCCGGCGAGCCGTGACCTGTGGAAGCTGGCGACGAATCCGCAGGAAGCGCGGCTCGGCGTCATCGACGCGGTGCTGCAGTGCCGTCCTGGCGTGTGCTTCGAGTACTCCGACCTCGGTATGGTGTTGCTCGGCATGGTCGTCGAGAACATTACCGGCATCGGGCTCGACCGATTTCTCCACGAGCGTGTCTTCGAGCCGCTCGGGATGACCTCGACGCACTTCCGCCCGGAGGCATCGCTGCGCGCGCGCATTGCGCCAACGGACGTCTCACCGCCGCGCGGCTACCCGCTGCGCGGTGAGGTCGCCGACGAAAACGCCTACGCGCTCGGCGGAATCGCCGGGCACGCGGGACTGTTCTCGACGGCGGGCGACATC
>DASURJ010000707.1:0-6330 GCA_036280115.1 Gemmatimonadaceae bacterium | reverse complement strand
CCCACCGGGGGTCGGCCGTGGATGCACTGGTTGTAGCGTTTGCGGAGCCGAGCGGGAGGGTCCTCACGTCGGATGCTGGCGACCTTCGAGCGCTCGCCGAACACGCCAATGGTGTCCTGGTCGAGGTGATTTAAGGCGCGTAAGGGCTTGGCGCCGGGGGGCTGATTCGACGCCAGCGAGGGCCGGCTGCCGGTGGCCCACCATGCCAGACGTTGCGCGCCTGGCTCGGTACGACTGAGATTCCTGTCCCGACATCCCGTGGTACCGCTGACGTCAGGCGTGCATGCGCGGGGATGCGGCGAAGAGAGCCATCCCAATTACTGATGATTCACTCGATCAGCGCCCATCCCTGGCGGCGGGCGCAAAACCTGCTCGCCGTCGTAGCGACCATCTTCGCCGCGCAGGGCTTGCCCGCACAGGGTTCGCCGGCGCCGGTGGTGTTTCACGTGAGCTTGGGCGACGTCTCGGCGACGCCGGTCTCCGGCCGGCTCCTGATCTTCGCCAAGCTGCTCCCTCCCGGTGACAGGAGGCCGGTCGCGAGGGTCGACATGGACCAGATCGACACCCGCGCCGCCGCCATCGCCGCCCGGGAGGTGGCGCGCTTCGCGCCCGGCGACACGGTCGATCTCGACGCCGACGTCACGGCATACCCCACACGGTTCTCGCGGCTCGAGCCCGGCCGCTATGCCGTGCAGGCGGTGCTCGATCGCGATCACAGCTACAACTATACTGGACGCGGCGCTGGCGATCTCGTGAGCGGGGTAGTGGAGATGGACCTGCCTGGCGACGCAGCCCAGCTCCTGACGCTCGCGACGGCCGTCCCTGAAACCGATCCCCGCCAGCCGCTGCCTAACGTGCCCGCGGCGCTGAAGGAGGCCTATGCGGCCGCCAGGGCCGACATCCACCCGATCCACTTCGCCAGCCCGGCGCTCGGCGCCTTCTGGGGGCGGCCGGTCACCCTGCGCGTCTGGGTGGTGACGCCACCGGACTACGCGACCCGTCCAGGCCGGCGCTATCCAACGGTCTACTACACCCAGGGCTTCGGCGGGTCGTTGCGCTCCCTTCACGACGTCGCCGTCGCCCGGTGGGATGAGATGAAGACGGGCAAGGCGCCGCCGATGATCTGGGTGGGTATCGACCAGTCGAGCCCGGGCGGCACGAGCGAGTTCGTCAACAGCGTCAACAACGGGCCGTGGGGTCGAGCGCTGACGGCGGAGTTGATTCCCGAGCTCGAACGCCGATATCGCATGGACGCCAGGCCCTCGGGCCGCCTGCTGACCGGACACTCCTCCGGCGGCTGGGCGGCGCTGTGGCTGCAGGTGAGCTATCCCAAACTGTTCGGCGGCGCCTGGCCCACCTCGCCCGATCCCAGCGATTTCCACGACTTCTTAGGGATAGACCTCTACGCGCCTAACGCCAATGTCTACCGCAAGCCTGACGGCACGCCGTGGCCGCTGGCGCACGACAAGGGCAGGATGCTGGTTTCCGTCGAGGACTACGCGCGCCGGGAAGTCGTGATCGGTGAATATGGCGGCCAGATGACTTCGTTCGAGTGGGCCTTTTCGCCACGCGCTGCCAACGGACGCCCGGTCCCCATGTTCGACCGCACGACGGGCGCGGTGGACTCGGCCGTGATCGCCTACTGGAAGGAGCACTACGACGTGGCCGAGCGTCTCCGCCGCCACTGGCCGGAGCTCAGGCGTGATCTCGACGGGAAGATTCACCTGACCGTGGGTACGGCGGACAACTTCAATCTCGACGCGGCGGCGCGCCGGCTGGAAGCAACGATGAAGGGGCTCGGGGCCAGGACCGACTTCCGCTACGTCGAAGGCCGCGGCCATTTCGATCTCTACACGGTGGGCGACGACCGCTGGGGCCTGTACAAGGCGATCGCCTGGGAGATGTACGGGGTCGCCCGGCCGGGATCGAAGCGGCCGGCTGTCAGCGCCCGTCCGCGGCCCGCGCCGGATCGCTGAGGAATTTCCCGTACGTGCGTTCTGGTGACGGCGCTCAACGGCGCCGGTATGCTCGGCGCGGTTGCATTCGGCGGGACAGGGCCCCGAACCGTGGGATCTGTACCGGGCAGGGCCCGGTGTGGCGCACCGCCAGAAGTCGCCCAGCGCCGAGCTTCTCCGAGTTCGGAGGAGCTCAGCCGAAACGCATCCGTGAACGGCCCGTTGCGTTTCGGCCGAAACCCGACCTGGACCAGATCCGCAGCTGGGATGAAAGCATCCCGTTGGCGCTGCGCCCGGGGTGACGAGGCGCTACACCAGCGCCGCCCAGACGGCGATGAGCCACTCTGCCTGCTCGATGAACGGCTCCGCCTGCGCTGGCGTGAGTGTGCCGGCGGCCACCATGTCCCCGAGCTGCGCCAGGAAGCTCTGCATCTGGTTGATGGCCGCGCCGTACTGCCCGTTGTCCGCCTTGTCGATCGCGTTCTGGAATTTCGCCTTGAGGGCGTTGGCCTGTCCGCCGGTGAGCGGGTCCGGGACGAGCTCGTCGAGGTTCTCCGCGGCGTTGTCACCGATGTCCGCCGACGTGCCGATCGGCAGCTCGCAGATCAGGCCGTCGCCGTTCGTGTCCGCCGCCCGGTAGGCAGCGTCGTCGGGCATGAAGAGCTCGACGTTGCCAGGGGCGAACGCACACGACTGATCGGCAATCGTCTCGCCGAGCTGGGCGACGGAGAGCGGCAGCTCGCCGCTCAGCTGGTTCTGGTCGAGGCGCAGCGTTTCGAGCGCGAGCGCGCCTAACGATGCCGGGACCGTCCCCGTCAGCTGGTTGTCGTTCAGCCACACGTACTTCAGCGTCGGAATGTTCCCGAGCTCCGGCGGGATGGACCCCGTGAGCGCGTTGCGCCACAGGAAGAGCCCCCGCAGGCTGCTTGCGTTCCCGAGCGACGCCGGGATCGGGCCGCTCAGCTCGTTCCAGGACGCCGAGAGGTTCACGAGGCTCGTCAGGTTCCCGAGCGTCGCCGGGATCGGACCGGTCAGGTTGTTGTTGCTGAGCATCAGCTCCTCGAGCTTCGTCAGATTCCCCAGCTCGGCGGGGATCGACCCGGTCAGCGCATTGCTGCCGAGCCGGAGCTCGATGAGGTTCGACAGGTTGCCGAACGAGGCGGGGATCGGGCCGGTCAGATCGTTGTTCTGGAGCACCAGGTTCGTGAGCGTGGAGATGTTCCCGAGCGTCGCCGGGATCGTTCCGGTAAGACCGAGCTCCAGGGTGAGCCATCGAAGCGCCGGGAAGTTGCCGAACTCCGAAGGAATGGTCCCCTCGTACGTGCCGCCCCAGATCTCCAGGATCTCGAGGGTCGGGATGTTCGTGAGCTCGACGGGGAGCGGTGCCGTGAGCTGCGAGAACGACAGACGGATCGCCCGGACGCTTGCCAGGCCGCCCAGCTCGGGCGGGATGGCGCCCGTGAGCGGGTTCCCGTGGAGGATGATTCGCCCGACGTGATCCAGATTGCCCAGCTCGGGCGGGAGAGGCCCGCTCAGCCCTTTGCCCTGAAGGTCGAGATCCGAGACGAATCCGTGATCGTCCTCGGTGCACTGCACGCCTTGCCACCGGCACGGATTGGTCGTGCCCCATCCCTCCGCGTCGGTCCATGCGGGGCCGTTGGTGTTGTTGTAGAGCGCCACGAGCGCCTGGCACTCGATGACCGGGACGGTGGCGCCGGTGCACGCGACCGCGGGATTGATCGCGAGGGTGGCTGCGGGCGGAATGCGCGCTGGTGCCGTCGGGGGTGAGTCGTCAGAGCATGCGGCGAGAATGAGCGCGCTCACCAAGGCGAGCGCGGGGAATCGTATGGACATGGGGACGGTCTCCGTGTGTTGGTGTCGGACACCGTCCCTGCGCCATTCCCCGCCGAAATGCGACACCGCGGTTGAACCGCCGGCGCGCCGAAAGCATTACGACGGTCACGCCATGGGGTGAATTTAGTCACTGGGGTGGTGTCTGCGGCCCGTGCCAACGGCCGGCACCATATTTCCCGGATGGCAGAGTCGCTCAAGAACTTCTTTTCGCCGGCGCTCGTGCACCGTCTGGCTGGCGACATCGCGCGAGTCCATCCGTCGTTCCCGTCGCGGGCGTTCGTGAGAGACGCGACGGACGGCCTCGAGGCGCTCGAGCTCCTCGACCGCGGCAAGCACATCACGCGCGCGCTCGAGCGCCACCTGCCGGCCAGCTACCCCGACGCGATCGACATCCTTCTTCGATCGCTCGGACCCGAACACGCCACCGACGAGCTCATTGGCGCCGGCATGGCGCCGTTCTACTACCTCCCGCACACGCAATACGTCGCGACCCGCGGGCTCGACCACTTCGAGCTCTCCATGCGCGCGCAGTACGAGCTCACCAAGCGCTTCAGCGCCGAGTCGAGCATCCGGCCGTTCATCGCGGCGGAGCCGGAGCGCGTGTTCGCGACGCTGCGCGAGTGGGCCTTCGATCCTAACGCGCACGTTCGGCGGCTCGTGTCGGAGGGCACACGTCTCCGCCTGCCGTGGGCGATGCGCGTACAATGGCTCGACGCGAACCCCGAGCGGGTCATCGAGTTACTGGAGCTGCTCAAGGATGATCCGGCGTCGCTGGTGCGCCGGAGCGTCGCCAACAACCTGAACGACCTGGGGAAGGTGCACCCCGCGCTCCTCACTCGAACGTGTGCCGCGTGGCTCGAGGGCGCGACGGCGGAACGGCGCGCTCTGGTCGAGCACGCGCTGCGTAGCGCAGTGAAGCGCGGCGACGCGAGCGCACTCCGGCTCGTCGGCTACGGGAAGAAGGCAGCCGTCACGATCGACGGCGTGCGGATCCGGCCCGCGCGGGTGGTGATAGGACAACGCGTGACCATCAGCTTCGTCCTAACGAGCACCTCACGGGCGAAACAGGAGCTGCTGGTGGACCTCGTCGTGCATTTCGTGAAGGGCCGAGGCAACTCCGGGCGGAAGGTGTTCAAGGTGAAGCGGGTCGTTCTTCCCGCAGGCGCCAAGGTCGAGCTGGCGAAGTCGATCTCGCTGGCGGTGCATACCACGCGCAAGCCGCGGCCGGGGCGCCACGTCGTGGACGTCATTGTCAACGGTGAGGCGACTCGCGTTGGTCAGTTCACCGTGAGCGCAAGCGCTGGCAGAAGCCACGGGTGAAATCCAGCAAATGCTCTGGAGTGCCGGTGGTTTCATCGTCATAGTATTGCTCGCAGCCGACCTCGTCGGTTCCCCGTCGCCCCGGTGCGGCGCGTCTCCTTCCCACATCGGCGGAACCATGCAACCGACCTCACAGCCCACCTCTCCGCTGGCGCCGCTCCGTCCTTCGGGGCAGCCCTCCAACGCCGTTGAATTCACGCCGGCACTCCAACGACCCGTCGTGGACCTTGTTCAGATCGGCGAGCTCCCGCGCGACGTACGCCTCGAGAGGCTGGTCAAGACGCTCAGTCGCCAAGGGTATATCGAGTTTCGTCTGCGGCCGCGGATAGAGCCCGGCGATTTTCCTCACCCGCCGCCCGGGTGTTGGTTCTTCTCCGAAAGGGAGATGTTTCCGGTTCTCTGTCCAGCGGCTGGCACCCACCTCACCCTGGGGATCACATCCCTTCGGATCGCGCCAGCAAATTCAGCGACTGATGCTGAAGGCGAGCATTTCGGAATCTGGCAGAACGACCTCGTGCAAGTCGAGCCCGAGCACGCACGGATAGGAGTCGTGAGCGTCACTCGCTGGCGGGAGCGGTACGAGGCTCGGGCGTTCCGCTCGACGGAGCAGTACATCGCGTTCATGATTCTCAGCTTCATTGGCGACGTCGCGCTCGGCGGGATGACGCATCGGTGGTGCACGGGCTGCGTGTTCGACTTCAACGTCGATGATGAATCGATCGTGAGCTCGGTCAAGAACTCGGACCTCTGCGATCCCTGTCGGCGCCGCATGCGCGCGCTCAATCCGGAGCTGGAGCGTTCATTCCGGGTGATCCTCGCTGATATCGCCCGCCCGCCAGTCCGCGCGGTGCTCAGCTATCTCCAGGGAAATGGAATCGCTTCGGTCTTCCTTTTTTCCGTTCTCCTCACGCTGTCCGTCGGCCTCCTCCAGAGCGTCTTTCAGACCGCCGGTAAGGTGGCCGTGGGCACGTCCGCGATTTGCGCGCTCATCTTCTTCGGAGTGGTCTGGTACGTTCAACGGTTCCCGTCCGGCGGACTCAAGTAGCCTCGAACAGGAGCGCGACGGCCAACGCCAGGCGGTACAAAGCAGGGGCGAAGGTGCGCGACCCCTATCGGCTCCGGGTCAACGCATACCGCGTGCTGCTCACGCGCGGGCGTGATGCGACAATGGTGTACGTCCCCAGTATGAACGCCCTCGACG
>DASURJ010000706.1:0-5416 GCA_036280115.1 Gemmatimonadaceae bacterium | reverse complement strand
GACCCGCGCACGTCGAACGCGAGATCGCCACTATACGACGCTTCTTCCACTCCAAGTGCCAGCGCGTTCGTCTGCCGAATGGCGAACACCTTCAGCTCACCCGATGGACGATAGCTGTAGATGGCGCTCCCGCTGAGATCGTACCCGTGCGGCGGAGGGTCGTAGTCGCGACGCGTGCCGTTCAGGCGAAACATCGGCGTGAGGTTCGTGCGGTTTCCGGCCAGCCGAATCGCGACATTGGGCGTGACCTTGAGCGCCGCGGAGCCCGAAACGGCGGCAAGCCCCGCGCTCGCGGTCGCGGAGCTTCGTGTCGGTCGCCCTTGCGTGCGAAGCGCGACAATCCCCGAGAGCGCGTCCCCGTACCGGGCGCCAAAGCCGCCCGACGAGAAGAAGATGCCGTCGAGCAGAAACGGATCGACCGTGCCTGTGAACGTGCCCGTGGGCGTTTGCAGCTGCACCGGCGTCAGCGTGCCCGCGTCGTTGAGGAACACGCGCGTCTCGGTGAAGTCTCCTCCGCGCACGAACAGCGCCGTGCCTTCGTCGCCCGCCTGCACGCCGGGCAAGCTTTGAATCGCGCGGTTGACATCCGCCGCGGTCCCTGGCGTCATCACCACCTCGAGCGGTGTGAGCGTCGCGCCGCGCTCCTCACTGGCGGTGTATTGTCCCGCCTGGATCGACACCGCGGCGAGCGACACTCCACTCGGCTCGAGCCGCACTACGAGCTCGCCAGTGTCGCTCTCCGCGATGGTACGCCGATGCTCGGCGTAGCCGAGGCGGCGCACGACGAGAGTGACCGGGCCCGAGACCGCGACCCGAATGGCGAAACGGCCATCGTCTCGCGTAACGGCGCCTTCGAGCGTCTCGATGATGAAGACGTTGGCCGCCTCGAGGGGTCGTGAGTCCGGGCCCTGCACCATGCCGCGCACCGTGCGCCCGAGCTGGCCGCTGGCTTGCGCGAACACGCCACGCACCGGCGTACACGCCAGGGCGGCAAGAAGCGCGGCGAGTCGAGCGACGACGGTCATGGGCGCCACGATGCCGATCTATTCCCGGCGGACCAATGACGGATCGGCGAACGGGCGTCCGGCTCGGCGAACGGTTCAGCTGGCGTTCGTCTTGCCCATCCAGTCGGGCTGATGGTACACGTCGCGAGTGTGCGTTACGATTTCGGAGCATGACTGTAGTTTACGACACAATTCCAGCATATTAGCGTCATACTGAAGACATTTTGCTTTATTGTCGAGGCTTCGAGCCGATACGGGTCCGAACTCGATTAATTAGCATGTGGGACAAAATTTGTACTGCTGAGCCTAAAGTGATCCGAAAAAGGCCTCGCGTATGATTGTTGGCAGGCTCTGGCATCGTTAAGATCCGTTTCTTGAATCGTCGAGAGAAAGCGTACTCGACAATTGGAAAGAGTGACCGACATGGCTCGCCCCGGGGTCCAATCAAGGCGAGCTTTTGCGATAGCGGCCGAAGGCGCAGCATCAGTGCAGCAGCCGACGGCTCGAATTCCTTAGAAGACTCTAGACGAGTGGCCGCTTCGTTCTGCGGCCATTCGAGAGGCGAGCCTGCTGCGACACCGCCGGCGCGCCGATTTGAGGGGATCAGAATGGCGAAATCCGTCCGACCCCCTTCGTGGCTGAAGCAGCTGGCCCTAGGCGTAGGCGCGCTTGCCACGTTGGTGTTCACCGCGCAGCACGTGCGACCGGTCTACGCCGGGCGCGCCCCGGTCGTCGAAGAACTGCTCGGCGCGCGTGAATCGGGTGACTCCGCGCTGGCACGCGCGCCGTGGGTCCACGCCCCCGGTGACGTCGCACTCCTGAGTCCACAGTACGAGATCGACCGCCGGGCCTTCATGGACGACCTCATTCGCACCACGAAGGTCGCCCCCGCTCGCGCCGACTCGCTGGCCACGTTCGCCGTCCGCGAAGCGTACCGCCGGCGCATTCCGCCGGCACTCGTCTTCGGCGTGTTGCTCGTCGAGAACCGGAAGCTCAAGTCCACCGCGCGGTCCAACGCCGGTGCCGTGGGCCTCATGCAGATCGACCCGAGCGCCTGGCTGCGGTCACTCGGCAAGCGCTTCGGCACGAACCTCCGCAACGACGAGACGAACCTCCGCTACGGCGTGTTCATCCTCAGTCACTTGCTCTACGACAGTGACAAGGCAGTCGGCCCCGCGGACTCCGCGGCTGTACATGGGTCGTTGCGGCGTGGCCTGCTTCGCTACAACGGGTGCGTTCGCGGGACGAACACGAAGAATTGTTTCCGCTACCCGGACGTCGTCCGCGCGCGTATCGACACACACGCGATCGCGCAGTGCGGCGTGCGCGGCTACGAGCGCTGCGTCGCCGAGCCGCTCAAGTACGCCCTGAGCGACTGAGCCAACGCCCAGGCCCGCACACGCAAGAACCCCCAGCACCTCGTGGTGCTGGGGGTTCTTGCGTGACGGCTATTTCTTCCTGGCCGTTCGCTTCGTGGCGCGCTTCGTCGCCCGCTTGCGAGGGACCTTCGCGCCTTTCTTCCGTGCCTCCGACAGGCCGATCGCGATAGCCTGCTTTCGGCTCGTGACACGACCGCCCTTCCCGCCACGGCCGCTCTTGAGCGTTCCCTTTTTGCGCCGCCGCATCGCACTCTCCACGCGCTTCGACGCCGCCTTACCGTACTTTCGGCCGCTCGATTTCTTCGCGCTACTCCTTCGCTTGGTCGCCGCCATAAGCCTCCCCCGGATTGAGGTGTGCGTGCTTACGACGTTCGTGCGGCAAGAAGCGCGCAACACGTGCATCGTGGTCGCGACTTCCGCCCCCACATTTGCACACCTAGAGGACGCCAGCATCCGCAAGCGTGCGCGCGAGTGACTCGGGGTCCGTATAACGCACCACGTGCATCCCCAGGGCGGCTGCCGGCGCGAGGTTCTGGTCGCGATCGTCCACGAGCAATGACCGCTCCGCTTCAGCCTGCGCGATTGCGATCCCTCGCTCGAAGAACGCACGCGAAGGCTTCCGCACGCCGAGCCAGCAGGAGCTCAGGAACGCCGCGAAGTAACCTCTGAGACCGAAGCGCTCGATGCGATACGCGTTGAGCACGGCCGACTCGTTGTTCATCGTCATGAGCCGTACGCGCCCGTTGCTGGCGACATGCTTCACGATCTCGATCGTGTACGGGTTCGGCTCACTCAGGCCAAGCATGTACAGCTCGAAGTCCTCACGCGTGAACAGCCGCGGCGTGTAGAACACGGTCACGTCCAGGTACTCCTCGAGCGTCATCGCGCCGGTCTCGAACTCGCTCACGACCTGTTGATGGCGAGGCTCGAAATCGTCCTCGTCGAGGCTGAAGCGCTGCAGCGCCTGCGCGCGCTGTTCCCGGTCCCAGCCATTCGTGCCGAGGACGCCGCCGATGTCGAAGAAGATGTGCGTGAGATACAAGATTCTGCTCCGCTGACGATGGTCCGGGTTACATCGCCGTGCGCTCCATTTCCACCTCGGCCTGCAGGCTCTCGGTGTCGCGGAAGATGCTCGCGACGGCGAGCGTGCGGCCCGCACGCGTGAACCGTACGGCGACGTCCCGTGCCGACGGATCGCCATCGACGTCCGTCGCATCCCATCGCTCCGCGTGTCCGACATAGTTGATGGACACGTCGTAGTGCGCACTCCAGAAGAACGGAACGTCGTCGTACGGCCACCCGACGCCGAGCATGTTGCGCGCGGCGGCTTGCCCCTGACGCTGCGCGTGGACCCAGTGCTCCACGCGGATCCGTTCGCCGGTGTACGGGTCCGGATACCGCGCGATGTCGCCAGCCGCGAAGACGCCCGGCGCGCTGGTCTCGAGGAGTTCGTTCACCACGACGCCGCGATCCAGCGTGAGCTGCGCGACTTCGGCGAGCGTGGTGCGCGGCTTCACGCCGGCACCGATGACGACCAGGTCCGCCGCGATCGTTTCGCCGCTCTGGAGCGTCACGTCACGTGCGCCGATCGACGCGACGGTGTTCTCGAGGTGGAAGATTACGCCGTGCTCTTCGTGCAGCGCCTTCACGAAGCGCGCGAGGTCCGGGCCCATGACCCGTTCGAGCGGGAGTCGGTCGAGCCCCACTACGTGCACGGCCAGCTCGCGCGAGCGAAGCGACGCTGCCACCTCGAGCCCGATGAAGCTCGCCCCGATCACGACCGCCTGCCTGGACGCACCGGCCTTCGCGATGATCGCTCGACTGTCGGCCAGTGTGCGCAGGTAATGGACGTGCGGCTGATCCGCGCCGGCCATGGTCAATCGCACCGGCTCGGCGCCGGTGGCAAGAAGGAGCCGGTCGAAGCGGAACTCGGCACCGTTCGCGGTGCGGACGGCGCGGCGCGGGAGGTCGAGCTCCGCCACGCGCGCGTCCCGGACCACGGTGATGCCGTGGCTCTCGTAGAAGTGCTCGGGGCGAATCGGGATCCAGTCCTCGGGCGCGTTGCCGGCGAGGTAGTCCTTCGACAGGTTGGGCCGATCGTACGGGGCGCCGGCGTCTGGGTCGATCATCGTTAGGCGCTTGTCGTAGCCCAGCCGCCGGAGCATCTCGGCGGCGGCACTGCCGGCCGCGCCCGCACCGACGATGACGATGTCTTCGGGCGGCCGTGCGCGACGCGCGACAGCGTGCGCAGCGTGGATGGCTTCGCGCGTGCGCGTCACGCCGCGGCGCACTTCCTTGCTCGGCGCGAGCGGCTCACGTTCGACCTTCTCGGTCACGCGCACCTGGTCGCCCGAACGCTCGATGCGCCAGCACGCCACGGGGTTCAGGGCCGGCGCACCGACGGGCTCACCCGTGCGCAGGCTGAAGCACGCGTGATGCCACGGGCATCGCACGGTATCCTCCACGAGGAGCCCCTCCGCGAGCGGCCCGCTGTAATGACTACACGTGGCTCCGATGGCGAAGAACTCGTCGCCACGCCGCGCGAGGAGCACAGCTTCGCCCATGGCATGCCCGAGCAGCATCGCGCCGTCGGCGACATCACCTACGGGAACGCCCGCGGAGAGATCGGGCCCCTTCAGCTCCTGCTGCTCGCCGCCCATGTCCCTAACCCCGATGTTGATCGCATCGGGAATGATACGCAAATGAGGGGCTTAGGGGTGAAAAGCGAAAGGCGAAGTGCGAACGGCGAAGTGCGAACGGCGAAGTGCGAACGGCGAAGTGCGAACAGCGAAGTGCGAACGGCGGGGGTGCGGTGACGGTGGCGTCCCGGGCGGCCGTTCCCCTCTTTCCTCAGGCCGCTGGCGAGAGCGACGGCGCTGCCGCGTTGGATATCTTCGTCATCCTGTTCATCCTGTCCATCCCCTCCTGCCTTTTCCCCCACCTCGACCGGTCGCGATGCTGACCGGGTGCGATGAGGCTCGGACTCAGGGTCAGCGGCTATCTACGGTTTCGCGAATCCGATGCGAGAAACGC
>DASURJ010000705.1:0-10587 GCA_036280115.1 Gemmatimonadaceae bacterium | reverse complement strand
TACGTTCGCCTCGGCGGTTTACACGCTCGATTACGACGTCTGGCCCTCGCCCCTCAACCCGAGCCAGCTCGTGGTCGGCGTGACCGTGACCTCGAGCGATCAGGAGCTGATCAACATGATAGCCCGGAACGTTCGCGCCGGCGGACTCGGGCTCGTTGATGGGAACGGGTACACCTACATCTTCGCCGGACTCTGACTCACGCGCTTCCGAGTGGCCGCGATGTAAACGACCGGGGCCGCCCATGGGCGGCCCCGGTCGTTTCTGTATAGCGGGGGCGGGATTTGAACCCGCGACCTTCGGGTTATGAGCCCGACGAGCTACCAGGCTGCTCCACCCCGCGTCGGTAGTCGGAATCTAGACCCGGGGGTATCGAAGTCAAGGTCGACTCCCCTCACCCTTCCGTACTCATCGACCGCGCCCGGACGTGTCCTTCGGTTCGGCGAATCGGTAGAGAAGCTCCTTGTCCCCGAGGACCATACCGAACTCCTCCCGCGCGATCCGCTCCTGGACTTCGGGGTCCGTCAGCACCGCTTTCTTGACTCGCTCGAGCGAGTCGACCTCCCGCCGCAGCGTGTCGATGGACGCGCGCAGACGCTTGGCTCGTGAGCGTTGAGCGAGGATATCGTCCGTGCCCCATTCCCCGCCCTGCAGCGCATACACGACGGCCGCGGCGACCACGGCCCAGACCAGCACCCGTCGCAGCACGTTAGCCCAGCCCCGCCGAGCGGACATAGATCGCGGGCGTGCGCCGAGTGGTCATCGCCTAGAGCCCGTAGATCGCGCCCGCCGGAAATTCGGCCGCGTCGCCGAGCTGCTCCTCGATGCGAAGTAGCTGATTGTACTTGGCAACCCGGTCCGTTCGCGACGCACTCCCCGTCTTGATCTGGCCGGCTCCCGTAGCCACCGAGAGGTCGGCGATGAACGTATCCTCCGTTTCGCCGCTCCGATGTGAGATCACCGACAGATAGCCCGCGGCCCGGGCCATCTCGATCGCCTCGAGCGTCTCGGTGAGCGTCCCGATCTGATTCACCTTGATGAGGATCGCGTTCCCGACCCCGCTCTCGATTCCGCGCGACAGCCGCTCGGTATTCGTCACGAACAGGTCATCGCCAACGAGCTGCACGCGGTCGCCTAACGTCTTCGTCAGCAGGGCCCATCCGTCCCAGTCGTCCTCGGCGAGTCCATCCTCGATGGACACGATGGGGTACTCGTCCAGCCACTTGGCGTACATCTCGACCATCCCGGCCGCGTCACGCGTCCCGGCGCCGCTCTTCTTGAACGTGTAGCTGCCGCCGGAATACAGCTCGGACGCCGCGACGTCGAGGGCGAGCGCGACCTCCTTCCCGGGGGCGTACTTCGCACCCTCGATCGCCTCGATGATCACTTCGAGGGCTTCCTCATCGTTCTTGAGATCGGGCGCGAATCCGCCTTCATCGCCGACACCCGTCGACAACTTCCGCTTCACGAGCACTTTCTTCAGCGAGTGAAACACCTCGGCGCCGACGCGCACGGCGTCGCCGAACGTCTCGACACCGACGGGGACGATCATGAACTCCTGGAAATCGACGGTATTCGTCGCGTGCGCACCGCCGTTCAGGATGTTCATCATCGGCACGGGGAGTGTGCGCGCGAGCGGACCGCCGAGATAGCGGTAGAGTGGGAGGCCGGTCTCCGCGGCCGCCGCCCGCGCCGTAGCCATCGACACCGCCAGAATCGCGTTGGCGCCAAGCTTTGCCTTGTTCGGCGTGCCGTCGAGCTCGATGAGCGTCCGGTCGATCTCGATCTGGTCCGTCGCGACCAGCCCTTTCAGCGCGGGCGCGATCGTTTCCTCGATGTTGCGGACGGCCTTTCGAACACCTTTCCCGCCGTACCGGGCCGCGTCGCCATCTCGCAGCTCGACCGCCTCGTGCTCGCCCGTGGACGCGCCACTCGGCACGGCAGCGCGCCCCATCTCGCCGCTGGCGAGCGTAACGTCGGCCTCGACAGTCGGGTTCCCGCGACTGTCGAGAATCTCGCGAGCAGCAATATCGATGATCGTGGACATGCGGTTCACAATGGCGAAGTAGGGTTGTTGGAAGAGAAACCGACCGAGACTGCCGGCGGTACCTTCGGGAGCGGTCTCAGTCCGCCGCTGCGCCCTCGCGAACGGGAGTGACAGCGTCAGCGCTCGCCACGCCGTACAACGCGTGCATCGCGTCCGCCATACGTTCCCACGCCGCCCGCGACAGACGATTGCGGTCCTCGTACGTCATTCCGGAGGAAGGAATAGGCTCCAGAAAATGAATGTCGACCACGCCGGAGCGGATGCGGAACGAGTCACGCGGGATCACCTCCATCGTTCCGTGGACGATGGTCGGTACGATCGGCACACCGGCCGCCACGGCCAGGACGAATGGGCCTTTCTTGAACTGCCGTAATGCGTAGCTCCTGCCACGGGTTCCCTCGGGAAACACGACGACGGACGCGCCTGCCCGAATGCGGTCCGCCGCGATGCGATACGACTCGAACGCGGATTTCCGATTCTCGCGCTCGATGGCGATCATGCCTGCGGCACGCGCCGCCCGCCCGAAGATCGGGATGCGGAACAGTTCGGCCTTGCCGACGAACTTGTACCGCGGGAGCACAGACGCCAGGGTGAGGACGTCGAACCAACTGACGTGATTGCTGACGAAGATGCGCGGCGCACCGGAGCGCATCCGCTCCTCGTTGTGAAGGCGCACGGTGAGCCCGGCAGCCCGCACGAGACAGGTGGCCCACCACCGTGGTGCCTTGTCGTAGACGCTCCCCTCGCGATCCCGCACGCCGAGCAGAGCTGCGAGGATCACCCAGAGGCCGAGCACCGGGGTGACGGTGATGAGCGTGAGAAAGACGAGGACCGTTCGCATCACGCCGAAAAGTGATCGTGCCCCTGGGGGAGGTCAACGAACGCGCCGCGCGCGCGAACGCGGACCAACCCTGGAACACTCTCGGTTTCGAGGATCACCCCGACTCGGGTAAGCGGCACCCCGAACTGTCGCGCGAACGCGTGCTCATCGAGCGGTGTGGGGGCGGTGACGACCAGCTCGTACTCCTCACCACTTGCCAGCGCCTCGAGAGATGACACTCCGCGCATTGCCGGAACCGCGTCGAGCTCGATGCATGCGTCCACACCGCTGGCGGCGGCGAGATGACGCACATCGCTCAGCAGGCCGTCGGACACATCGATCGCGGCGGTGGCACCGTGCGATGCGAGCCACAGCGCCTCGCGAATGCGCGCCGAAGGCCGCGCGAACCGCGCGCGATAGTCCGCGCGCGGCATCTCGGCCGATTCCCACGCTCGCAACGCGCACCGTGGCCCGCCGAGCGTTCCCGTGACATACACCGAATCACCGACGCGCGCGCCCGTTCGGCCAACCGGGTGCGCCGAATACCCGAGCACCGTGACGGTGAGTGCCAGCTCGCCTCCGCCCGTCAGGTTGCCGCCTGTGATCGGCGCACTGTACGCACGCGACGCCTCACCGATCCCTTCCGCGATCGCGCCAACCTGTTCGCGCCACCGAGGCGGAATCGCCATCGCCACGAGCATTGCGATCGGTCGAGCCGCCATGGCCGCGAGGTCACTCAGCGCGGCGGTCGCGGCCCGGTATCCGATCTCCGGCGGCTCCAGCCATCCGGGTCGGAAGTGCACGTTCTCCACGGTCGCGTCGGTGCTCGCGACGAGTCGCGTGCCGACCGGTACGTCGAGTACCGCGGCGTCATCACCGATGCCGCGGGCGGCCGTTCCCCAGCGACGTATGAGGTCGCGAATCAGATCGAACTCGCGACCAGGGCCGAGCGGAATGGTGTCGCTCACGAGGGGTCGCTCGGCGGATCCCCGACGGCCGGAAGCTCGGCGAGCACGGGCGGACGGCGCGGCTCGGGCGACATCGACCACACCCGCGCGAGCGCGCTCACGACGTCATCGAGCGTGACGCCTCGGATGGCGGGTCTCGTGTGCGTCCCATACCCTCGGGATCGGTAACGGCGCGCCGCGCCGGCCAGGCCCGTGCCCGCCAGTTCGCTCGCCCGCCCGTGCATCCACGCCGCACACGCTGCCGCTTCGAGCGGATCATCCATTTGCGCGAGCAAAGTCCCTGCGATCCCCGCGAGCAGATCGCCGCTCCCGCCGGTCGCGAGAACGGGCGATCCTGAAGCCACCACGACGCTCGCTCCGTCGGGGGCATGCAGCACGGTCGGGACGCCCTTGAGAAGCACCACACAGCGGAGCCGTTCCGCGACCGCGCGTCCTGTCTCGAACCGGTCGGCGAGCACGGTGTCGGCCGACGTATCGGCGAGACGTGCGAACTCCACGACATGCGGCGTGATGAGCGCCTTGCGGCCGTGGAGCAGCGCGCCGAGCGCGTCCGTGTGGCCGGTGAACACGGTGAGCGCATCTGCGTCGAGCACTACGGGGCCCCGCCATAACGAGAGGACCCGCTCGACGCGCTCACGCGATTCCGAACCGCGACCGAGTCCTGGACCGATGACGAGCGCGTGAGCCCAATCGGTGATGCCGTCGCGGATGTCGTGTTCACTCACCGGCCATGCGCGCGCGAGTGCCGCGGGCACGGACGATTGCACCGCGTCCAGGCTCGCCGGGTCGACAATGACGCGAGCCATCCCGACGCCGCTCCGCAACGCTGCGCGCGCAGCGAGAATTGCCGCGCCGGCCATCCCGGGCGCGCCGCCCATGATCGCGATGCGACGTCGCGTCCCCTTGTGAGCGTCGGCTGCGATCGGCGGAATTCGCTCGCGCACCCACCCGTGATCGACGAGCGGCGGGGCCCGGTCAGTGCCAGAGGCGTGGCCTCCGAGGCCGATGTCCACGACAACGATGTGTCCGCAATAGGCTCGCGCGACCAGGAGCCCGCGCTTCATCGTGCCGAACGTGATGGTGAGGTCCGCGGTCACCGCCTGCGACGCGTCGCCTGTGGACGCGTCAACTCCACTGGGAATGTCGAGCGCCGCGATGGCGGCCCCGCCGGCCTTGAGCGTTCGGATCCGCTGAATGGCGTCGCGCGCGGCGCCGCGCGGCGCGCCGCTCGCGCCCGTGCCCAACACGCCGTCGACAACGACATCTTCGGCGCCAGTCGGCTCCTCCCGATCGATCACGGCACGCGCGGAAGTTCGCTCGGCACGTGCGTCATCGGTTTTCGGTTCACCCACCTGCGCGACGCGCGCGCGAACGCCGATGGCCGCGAGCGCCGCGGCAACGACCCAGGCGTCGCCGCCGTTGTTCCCCGCTCCCGCGAACACCGCCACCCCACGGGCCATCCGATCGCCGAAATGCCGAGCGATTTCGGCAGCGGCCGCGGCCCCTGCCCGTTGCATCAACGCGCGCGAGGGCACGCCGGCGTCGATGGCGGCGCGATCGCGCGCGCTGGCCTGGGCCGCGCTCACGACCGGAACGGTCATAGGTCTCTCGGCCAGAGGTGGGGCATGACGGAGCGTGACCGACACGGAAACGGCGGCCGAATGGCCGCCGTGGTTGGTGCGGACGTTACTTCTGGGATTGCCCGACGGATCGTCCGAAACTGATCTCGCCGTTGTCGATGCGCAAGTTGAACCCGCACTCAGGGTTGCTGCACACCCACGCTTTGTAGGTGATGGGCGCTCCGTCGCGACCGTAATCGCTCAGCGGCAGGAGCGAGCCTTCACGACATTTGCGACAGGTAGGCAGTTCAGGGAGCTTCACCAGACCTCCGTCGGTCAGCCGTGGAGTTGGGGAGCGTCGCTCCACGATGAATCTGGCGTTCTGCAGCCTGTCGTTACGTCAGGACTGCGCGGCGCGACGCCACGGGTAGTCGCGCTCGAACGCGTCGTCGAACCCGAAGACATCCGCGAAATCGAGACGGGAGTCGGCGGGTTGGCTGATGAGGAGGCCGAGGTCGACGAGTGTGAAGACGACATCGCCGATGTCGGCGGTCGAGCGAACGCCCCAGTGCTCGAGCACCAGACGCGCCATTACGCCATAGCGCTCGAGCGCGAGATCGCGGCACGCTTCGGCGAGCTCGCGGCCAGTGATGTGCCGTCGCTCGGGGAGCCGTGACTGTGAGTACTCGAGCGCCGACAGGACGAACAGGTAGGCGTGCTCATGGAACCGCGGCTCGCGCAGGCGAATCTGGTCCATGATGCCGTCTCGAAACGCCAACTCCGGCAATGCTGCTCCTCGACTGAAGGGTTCGGTGTACGACGCGGCGCGCGCCTGCCGATCCCCCGACCGTGGCAAACGCCGTGCAAGTCGGGGCGCCACGTTTCTCACGCGCTAAGATGTGCCGCTGGCGTTCACGACACAACCTCCGCCGGACCGTCCCGGTGACCCCGGCTACCGAAACAGCCTGACGAGTGACGTGGGCGCACCCGTCGCGAGGAGGACGAGCGACCGCGCACACGGGGCACGCCGGTGAGTCCGGCGGATGATGCATCGCGCCCGCTGCGGCACGGCGCGGGAATTAGACGTTGCTAACCCGGGCCGCGCGCCACCGCGTAACGCGTGACGCGCGGCCTAACGAGTCCTCACCCGGCCGTTGTCGCGACGGCCACGGGATAGAGCGGGTACGCCGCTGTGAGGTCCCTCACGTCGGCACGGATGCGGCTCGCCACCTCCGCGTTGTCCGGTGACCGCAACGCGAGGTCAATGAGATCGGCGATCCGCTCCATCTCCGCCTCCCGCATCCCCCGCGTGGTGACCGCCGCGGTCCCGATGCGAATTCCACTCGTGACGAACGGCGACTGGGTCTCTTTCGGGACCGTGTTCTTGTTGACCGTGATGCCCGCGCGGTCGAGAGCGTGCTCGGCGACTTTTCCGGTGAGCCCCTTGTTGCGGAGATCGACGAGCATCAGGTGGTTGTCGGTGCCGCCGGAGACGACGTGATACCCGCGACCGATCAGCGCCGCGGCCAGCGTCCTGGCATTCGCGATCACCTGCGCCGCATACACCTTGAACGACGGCTGAAGCGCTTCCCTCAAGGCCACGGCTTTCGCCGCGATCACGTGCTCGAGCGGACCGCCCTGCAGTCCCGGGAACACCGCCTTGTCAATGACCTTCGCGTGCGCCGCCTTGCAGAGAATGAGGCCGGCGCGCGGGCCGCGGAGCGTCTTGTGCGTCGTCGTCGTCACGACGTCGGCGTGTGGCACCGGCGACGGATACACGCCGCCGGCGACGAGCCCCGCGAAGTGGGCCATGTCGACCATGAATATCGCGCCGACCTCACGCGCGACGTCGGCGAAGCGCGCGAAGTCGATGACCCGCGAGTACGCACTGTACCCCGCGATGATCATCTTCGGTCGATGCTCGAGCGCGAGCGCGCGCATGGCATCGTAGTCGATCAACCCGTCATCGTTGACCTTGTACGACACGGGGCGGTAGAGGAGCCCCGAGAAGTTGACGGGCGAGCCGTGCGTGAGATGGCCGCCGTTCGAGAGGTCCATGCCGAGGAACGTGTCGCCGGGCTTCAGGAACGCGAGAAACGCCGCCGCGTTCGCCTGCGCTCCGGAATGCGGTTGCACGTTGGCGTGGTCCGCGCCGAAGAGCTGCTTTGCACGATCGATCGCGAGCTGCTCCACCTGATCCACGATCTGGCAGCCGCCATAGTAGCGCTTCCCGGGAAGCCCCTCGGCGTATTTGTTCGTGAGCGGAGAACCCAGTGCCTCGAGGACGGCGGGCGACACGAAATTCTCGCTCGCGATGAGCTCGAGGCCATCCGACTGGCGCTCGGTTTCGCGCTCGATGAGCCGGGCGATGTCCGGGTCAGTGTCACGGAGGGCCATGCCAGGCGGACACCGATCCCACTCCGACCATCCGCGCATGTCGTTGTCTCCTCTCGTTCGACGGTGGGACGTCATGCTTCGCGGGGAAATGGCGGCCAGGTCCGAATCAGCGACCCGACGGCCCTGAGGCGGCGCTCGGCCATGCGATCGGCGGCGACGTAGGTCGGAATACTGTCCTCGCGCGCGAGCTCGAACACGCCGAGCAGGGTGTCGTAGATCTCGTCCGCCTTGCGGAGCGACCGTTCCCGCGTCCAGCCAGCCAGCTCACTGTAGACGTTGATGACGCCGCCCGCGTTCGCGACGTAGTCGGGCGCGTACAGGATACCCTTGGCCTCGAGCTCCTCGCCGTGGCGTTCCTCGAGGAGCTGGTTGTTCGCTCCGCCAGACACGATCTCGACCTTGAGCTTCGGAATCGTCTTGTCGTTGATGATGCCGCCCAATGCGCACGGCGCAAAAATGTCCGCCTTGACCCCGAAGATCGAGTCGTGCTCGACCGCCTGGGCACCGAACTCCTCGACGACCCGTTTCACCTTCGAGCCGTCGATGTCGGTCACGATGAGCTTCGCTTTCGCGTTATACAACTCCTTGCACAGGTAGTACCCGACGTGACCGAGTCCCTGGACGGCGATCGCCTTCCCCTCGAGCGAGTCGGAGTTCCATCGGTACTTCGCGGACGCCTGGATCGCCCGAAAGACGCCGTGTGCGGTCACCGGCGATGGGTCACCGGACTTGTTCGCGAGGCCGGTGACGTACTCCGTTTCCATGTGCACGAAATCCATGTCGGCGGTACTCGTGCCGACGTCCTCGGCGGTGATGTACCGGCCGCCGAGCGAGTCGACGAACCGACCGTGCGCGCGGAAGATCATTTCACGCTTCACCGTGCGGTTGTCGCCGATGATCACCGCCTTCCCACCACCGAGGTTCAACCCGGCCACGGCGTTCTTGTAGGTCATTCCGCGGGACAACCGCAGCGCGTCGATGATCGCTTCCTCATCGCTCGCGTACTGCCAGAAGCGGGCTCCCCCGAGGGCCGGCCCAAGCGTCGTGTCGTGGATCGCGATGATTCCGCGATAGCCGCTCGACTTGTCGTGGCACATGACCACCTGCTCGTGGCCCATCTCGGCGATGGTATCGAACAGGGCGAGCGAACCCGTGGACGCGTCTATCGTGGCGAGGGAAGACATCGGCTGATTGGTGTGAGGTAGACGGTGGAGCGCCCGGATCGGGCGCGCGTTCAGGACTGCGCGTACAGCTCGCGCGCGATCACGATGCGCTGAATTTCGGACGTGCCTTCGTACAACTCCGTGACCTTGGCGTCACGGAACAGGCGTTCGACGGGGTATTCCTTCACGTACCCGTACCCGCCGAAGATCTGCACGGCCTGGGTCGTGACCCACATCGCGGTCTCGCTCGCGAGCAGCTTGCTCATGGAGCTGAACTGCGTGATCGGCTCGCCGCGGTCCTTCGCGGCCGCCGCCGAGTAGAGCAATGCGCGGGACGCCGTCACGCGCGTGGCCATGTCCGCGAGCTTGAACTGGATCGCCTGAAACTCCTTGATCGGCTGGCCGAACTGCCGGCGCTCCGCGGCGTAGCGCGTCGCGTGCTCGAGCGCCGACCTCGCGATGCCGATGGCCTGTGCGGCAATGCCGAGCCGCCCGTTGTCGAGCGACTGCATTGCGTAGATGAACCCCATGTTCGGGTCGCCGAGCAGGTTGGCTGCCGGGACCCGCATGTTGTCGAAATGGAGCTGCACCGTCGGCGAGGCCCGCAGGCCGAGCTTCGCCTCCTTCTTGCCCACGTGGAACCCCGGGAGATCGGGCGTCACGATGAACGTCCCGATGCCGCGCGCGCCCTTCCGGTCGTTCGGCGTGTCGGTGCGCGCCATCGCGAGGATCACGTTCGCGTGGTTCCCGCTCGTGACCCAGGCTTTCGTGCCGTTCAACACCCAGCAGTCGCCGTCGCGGCGTGCCTGCGTACGGAGGGAGGCCGCGTCCGACCCCGATTCCGGCTCCGACAACGCGAACGCGCCGAGCCATTCGCCGCGAGCCATGGGCCGCAGGAACCGCGCTTTCTGCTCGTCGTTCCCGTACCGCAGAATCATCTGCGTGGGCAGCGAGTTGTGCACGCTCATGAGCACGGCGACGGACGCGTCGACCGCGGCGATCTCTTCGAGCGCGACGAGATAAGTACGCGTGTCGAGCCCGAGGCCGTCGTACACCTCGGGAATCAGCATGCCGAGAAACCCGAGCTCACCGAGCTTCTGCGCGATGGCCGGGTCGTAGGCCTCGGCGCGATCCCACGCGTCGGAATGCGGCACGATCTCGGCCCGCGCGAACTCACGCGCGGTCCGCTGGATCTCGCGCTGTTCTTCGGTAAGGGGAATTAAGGCCCAAGACATAGATAAGGGAGCAGTCAGCAGTCAGCCATCAGCCATCAGCCATCAGCGAAGCGAGACCCTCGAAATGCTTCTCTCGCATCGAGAGGCTTCCCCGTTGGTTTGGCTTTGCTGATAGCTGATGGCTGATGGCTGTTTCACGTATACCTGTAGAATCCCTGGCCGGTCTTCCTGCCCATCCACCCCGCGGCCACGTACTTCTTGAGGAGCGGGCAGGGCCGGTACTTCGGGTCGCCGAGGCCGTCATGCAACACCTCGAGAATCGCCACGCACGTGTCGAGCCCGATGAAGTCCGCGAGCGCGAGAGGGCCCATCGGGTGGTTCATGCCCAGCTTCATCACCTGATCGATCGCCTCGGCGGTGCCGACACCTTCCATCAGCGCGAAGCACGCCTCGTTGATCA
>DASURJ010000704.1:0-2797 GCA_036280115.1 Gemmatimonadaceae bacterium | reverse complement strand
CGCGCGATCGATCGCGCGCACCTGCAGGCTGTGCGCACCGTTGGCGAGGGCGGGGCTCGTGTACGGGTTCGAGCAGGCGATGAACGCACCGCCGTCCAGAGCGCACTCGAACCGCGAGCCGGGAGTGTCCGACGCGAACGTGAACGTCGGCGTCGCGTCGTCGGTCACGCCCTGCGGGCCCGATTCGATCGTGGCGACCGGGGTCATCTGACGGTCCAACAGCTCCATCCGGGCGCCCAGGAGCCTCGTAAAGGCGTAGACGTGCCTGCTCCCGGGTGCGACCGCGAGCTCGGTAACCAGGCCGATGTCGGCGAACCGGCAGCCGATTGTCGGCCCGACGCACCCGCTCTCGCCCGGTTTGCGACTCAGCCGGCCGCTTTCGGGGTCGCGATCGAACTGCGTGATCCCGAACTCGGACCCGGTGTACACGCTCGCCCCATCGGCGGAGATCACGATCGACCGCGTGCTGTACACGCGCGAACGCGAGGCCGCGCAGTCCACAGGCATGACCAGCGTGACGCAGTGGTCAGTGCCGGCGAGCGCAGACAACGCGCCGCCCGGCTCCCGGCGGAACACCGTGACCTTATCCAGGCCGGAGACGACGTAGAGGTTTCGGCCGTCAGGCGACACGGCGAGCATCGCCGCGAACCGCAACCCGCCGCTCGCGAGGCAGTGCACGGTCGCAAGCGCCGCCGCGCACGCTCCGGTTCCAGTCTTCTTCGTGAGCCGGCCGCTGGCCGCGTTGCGGTCGTACGCCACGACCAGGCCGTCGAGCCGCGTTGTGTACACGTTCCTGCCGTCCGGCGCCACCACGATCGCGTTCGCTCCGTACCCATCCTCGACCTGAGAGCAGGCCTCGCCGTAGCCCATGCAGCTGGCCAGGGTCAGCGCCCCGTCGGCGGCGCGATCGAAGGTGGCGAGCCCCACGTCGTAGGTGGTGTACACGTGCTTGCCGTCTCCAGAGACGGTGAGCGCGGTCGCGTCGAAGAGCTCTGGGCCAGGGGTGCAGTCCGGGTTGAAGAGCTGGTCTCCCACACACCCTTGCGCGCCGGCCTTCAGCTTCAGCGCACCGGTCGTGAGGTTGCGGTCGAAGACGAGGATGACGTCCTCCTCGTCCGCGGCCACGTAGACGTTCTTCCCGTCGGGGGAGACGGCGACGCTGAGGGGGCCGTCCACCTGTTCGATCTCCGTGCACGGATCCCCGCCCGAGCTGTAGCACCCGTCCGCTCCGCCCTTCCACGTGACTTTGCCGGTCGCGGGGTCGCGGTCGAACGCCGCGATCGAATCGGCGCCGAACGCCGTTGCGTACACGTGACGGCCGTCGGGCGACACCGTGGCGCGCGTGTACTCCCCGTACACGGGACCCGCCAGGCAGTCGGGGTAGCCGAACGACAAGCAGCGGCCGGTGCCGGTCCTGCCGAACAGGTCGCCCGTGGCGGCCTGGGCCGCATCGCCGGCCAGCGCGGCGATCAGCACAGCGGCGACCGCGAGCACGGCGCGGCTGAATCGCTGGCGGTTGTCGGACTCGTGTCTCATCGGGCTCCTCGCCTGGTCGCTGCGGTCGGCGGCGATCATCGGCGAGGAGCCGCGCTCCGGCATCGGCCACCTGGCCGATAGGGAAGGATGATTCGGCCACGAGCGAGGCCTCAACCGATCATGTCGTCCTGCAACTCGCACCACTCCTCTTCGGTCATGTCGAAACCGGCGTGGGGGCCGGCGACCTTCACGGAGAGGTCCTCGAGCGTGGTCCCGCCCGGGGCGGGATTGCCGTCCGGCCCGTCGTTGCCTTCGGTGTCGAACAGGTACGTGAAACGCAGCTGTCCGCGCTCGCGAATCCGGGTCTTGCCGTTCATGTCGGTCACGGTGAACGGCCGGCCGACCTCGATCGTGTCGAACACGAAGAGCGTTCCGCCTTGCGGGACCGCCTTGACGTCCTTGTTCAGGACGTGGCCCTCGACCGTGTAGTACTTGCCGTTCGCGAGATTCGTGATCGTGTCGACATAGTCGACCTGGAAGTGCCCGAAGAACGCGGTCTCGAGGTCGTGCTTGCCGGTGCGGGTGATCGACTTGAACGAGTACACACTGTCGCTCCGGAGTTGCCTACCGCACTCCTCGAAGAACTCGGTCCCCGTGCCGGATTCACGACTGTGCTCGTAAAGCTCGGCTTGCGCGGGCGTGGCCCCCGCCGCCGCGAGGACGGCCGCGATCGCCAGCGACCGCCTGATGGTTGAACCCATGGGTTCTCCTTTCCCCTCTCGGGGTTTGACGTGTCAGTCGAGCGGCTGGAAGTAGTGCTTCACTTCGGTCGCTTGCGAGGCGAGCGTCGCGTGGACCGGTAGAAACTCGGTCAAAACGCGTGAGTACGACCGCCGGGCGCGCCTTCTACCGCGCTTTTACCGCGCGCGATGCGGATCAGGCGCAGGGTGCTCGGCCAGACGCATGTCCGCCGGATTGACGGCGGGTGACCGTGGTCGTCACACGGACACAGGGCCAGTTACCGCAGGCGCGAGGATGCCGGTCACGATCAATCTGCCCCGGCTGAGCTGGAGCACCTGCGCAGCCCGACGAGCTCGCAGCGCTTCCAGGGATCGAACCGCGAACTATCTCGCGCCGCCCCCTTTGTCTGTCGACTCCGATACGAGCCGTCCGACGTCACCAGGCGCGGATAATCTCGCCGCTGCGCCAGCCCTCGACGCTGCGCACGAATGCCGACGCGATCGTGGGCATCGCGACCGGGAGCCGCCCAGGGTTGAAGCGGCCGAACTGTTCAGCACTGTCGGCGGCCATTCCCGGGCTG
>DASURJ010000703.1:0-2334 GCA_036280115.1 Gemmatimonadaceae bacterium | reverse complement strand
CGAGCTCGATGTCGAGCTTCACCGCATCGGCTACGCGCAGCCAGAGGAAACGCGGGACCTCGATGCCGAAGTCGGTCATCGCCACGCGCGTCGTTGCCTGACCGCGAAGCGTGTCGCCCGAGAGCGTCACTTCGCCACGCCACCGCGTGCGGCGCGTGACGCCGTGCACGGTCAGGTCGCTGGCGAGCTCGAACGCGAACGGGTGGCGATGTGGGATCGTAGGTGGCAGTCCACCGAGCGTAACGGAGTCGAGCTGCGCGTACGGGTAGCGACGAGACTCGAGAAACCGCTCGCGCAGGGCGCGATCGCGTCGCTCGCTGTCCGACGTGAGACGACGGAGATCGACGACAACGCCTCGGATGGTGCTGCGGTGTGGTTGTGCGAGGTCGAGCACGATCTCGCCGGACACCCCGGTCGCCGAACCGACGGCCGTGAAGAGACGATTGTTCTCCTCGAGAAACACCTCGTCCACGGCGTACGAAACCCGACTCGCGGCCGGGACGAGTCGGAACCGCGTCTCCGTCTGGCTCCGCGTCGTCGCGGCGCCGGTCTGTGCGTCGGCGACCCACGGCGCCGCAAGGACCGCGATGAGCGCGAGGACGCGCGACGACCGCGTGCACCGCTGGCGTGATTCCCAAACGATTGTCGCTCGATGCGTCCGCATAGTCCGGCGATCATGCCCCTCCGCTTACCGGCGCGCGACGCACCCGGGACGCACGGCCACCCGCGAGGGAGGAACGACGGCAGCGAGGGACGGGGTGTCATTCCGAGCGGCGCGCGCGAAGCGCACGCAGAGTCGAGGAATCACAAACACCATCCAAACTCCGGCTCGGTGCACCTGGCTGAGCAGGAAAGCAACCCACCGCACATAGCGGGCACTTCACCGCCCCCGAGAACCCGTTCGCCCGTCGCGGCACGCCCATTGACGAACGATTTGCGATGACCGCCGACGCCGGCACGCGTTGCATCCACCACGAGGGTATGCCGCTGAGCTCGACTTCACTACTTCCTACACGGACGCCAGGCGGCTCGCGATCACGGGCCGCGATCAGGACGACCGGGCTCGTCGCGGGACTCGGCCTCGTCGTCGCGTTCGCCGCACGCTCCCGCGAGTCGTTAGGCGCGGAGCGGACCGGCGATGCGTCGGCTGCCCGAGTCGCGCCGGAGGCTCGTCATCCTGCAGCACACGACACGTCGCCGGACACGCTGCCCCGCACCTGGCTCGAGATGAAGAACGTCCATCTCCGCGTCGCGAACGACGCCGTCGTCGGCATCCGGTCGCTGCGGGGCGAGGTGATGCCGACACACGCCGGCTCGAGCGCGTTGCTCGACAGTACCACGTCGTTCTCGATTCGGATCACGTCGGGCACGGTGGCGATCGAGAGCGCCGACCTGAGCGTGATCCTCAACCGGTTCGTGTTCGGCTACGACGGGTCACCACTCCGGAAGCTGCGCGTGAGAACGGACGGGACGCAGCTCGTTCAATCGGGCGTGATGCGGAAGGGCGTCGACCTGAAGTTCGAGATCACGTCGTCACTGTCGCTCACGGACAGCGGGTTGATCCGCCTCCATCCGACGAAGGTGCGTGTGCTCGGCGTGAACGGGCAGTCGCTGTTGCGCGCCCTCGGCCTCCAGCTCGACGACCTGCTCGACCTGAGCGGCTCCAAGGCAGCCCGGGTGAACGGGAACGACATCTACCTCGATCCGACGAAGATCCTGCCGCCACCGGCGATCGCCGGGCGCCTCGTGGCCGTTCGGGTCGAAGGCGACGCGCTCGTGCAGGAGTTCGAGCGGCTACCCGAGGACTCGGTATTCGAGCGGTATGCACGCGCCGATTCGGTTGCGCCGAACTACCTGTTCTTCCGCGGCGGGCGGCTGCGGTTCGGTCGGCTCGAGATGCGCGACACACAGCTTCAGATTCTGGACCTCGACCCCAGGGACCCGTTCGATCTGTTCCTCGCCGAGTACAACCGGCAGCTGGTGGCGGGCTACTCGCGGAACCGGCCGGACCTGTCGTTACAGGCGTTCTTTCCCGACTTCACGGATATCGAGTCGGGGCCGGTCGTCGCGCGCCGGTGACGCCCGGGAGGGTCGCCGTCTCGACCTTCACGCGGGCATCGCCAGCGCGGGCTGCTCGCGCCGCCGGCCGATTTTCCCCGCCATTGCGCTGAAATACACGTCCTCGAGCGCTGCTTCCGCGGGCTCGAAGCCGGGGCCGGCGGAATCGCCGTACACGCGTGCGACGGTACGCCCCGCGAGAAGCTTCGTCGAGATCACCGTGTGCTCCCGCTGCACCTGCGGCAGCTCATCCTTCGGCATCACGCGACGCCAGAT
>DASURJ010000702.1:0-2865 GCA_036280115.1 Gemmatimonadaceae bacterium | reverse complement strand
CGCATGACGCCCGGCCTGCATGTACGTGAGGCCGAGGTTCGCGTACCCGAAGGGGTCGTTCGGCGCGAGGTCTACGATCTTTCGAAACTGTTCCTCAGCCTCCCGCAATTCTCCGCGCTCGAGGTGGCGGACGCCCAGTGTACGAGCCGCGAAAATCTCTTCGGGGTTCGCGGGCTCGGACCGACAGCCATAGGCCATGGTCGCGGCGAGCAGCACCCACACGAGGTGCCGGGCTTTCTGGGGCATCCTGAGCTTCTCCTCCGGTCGCGAGTCGCGGGAGCCCGAGTCATGCCGGGCGGAACGAGCTCGAGTGCATGGGGCGGTATATCTGCATACGCTGGCGGCGCGCACGAAGGTGTGCAACCCCGTCGTCTCGCTCGGTGTGCGCGACGCGCGAAGCATAATGGCGCCGCGCCTCGAAATTTCGTATTCATGGCTGGTGCGCGGCTCGCAGCGATCCCTCCGAAGATGTGCCGTTCTGTTCATCACGGCACTGGAGATTCTGGCGTGCGCGAAAGCGGGAGGTTCGCGCAGTTCGCCGAACGGCGCCGAATTGGCTGACACGCCGACCGGCGCGCCACTCTTCATCGACGAGTTCTCGGGCCCGACGCTCGACCGGTCGAAGTGGACGGTCTACACCGGGCAGGTCTACAACTCCGAGCTTCAGGAGTACGTGGACGACGCGGCGACAGTGTCCATCGTGCGTGGCGCCGAGGCTGAGGGGGCCGAGGGCGGCGCACTCCTGATCCGCGCGCACAGGCGCATGGCGCAGGCGGGCGTGCCCTCGCGTCCCGAGTTCATCTCCGGCCGGCTACACGGCCGTGTCCTGTTTCGTTTCGGTACCGTGGCGGCGCGGATGAGGCTCCCGGCCGGTGCGGGACTCTGGCCGGCGTTCTGGTTGCTCGGCGGTGGGGCGTGGCCGGCGAGCGGTGAGATCGACGTCATGGAGAACGTCGGCGATTCGACGTGGGTGAGTGTCGCGCTTCACGGGCCGGGGTATTCCGGGGACACGCCGCTCGTTAGGCGCGACACGCTGCCGGCGGGGCGCGACGCGACCCAGTGGCACGAGTACGCCGTGACGTGGGCGGCGGACAGCATCGTCTTTCGCGTGGACGGCGAGACGGTCTACCGGGTGACGCGTGCCCAGGTTGCGGCGCACGGCCCACCGGCGGCCCTCGATAGCGCGAAATACGTGGTGCTCAACCTCGCGTTAGGCGGGGTATATCCGGCGGCGGTCAACGGGGTAAAGGCGCCTCGCCTCGGGCTTCCCGACGCGACGCTGCCGCGCATCGAGCGCGGGGAGGCACGAGTGTTGGTAGACTGGGTGCGCGCCACCCGCTGAGCGGCCTCGGCTTTGCAGGAGGGGTTCTCGTATGCCCGGTCCTCTGTCTCGCGAACGGATGCGGCGGCCGATCGAGTACCGCGATCGACACGGGCGGGTGTGGTCCGTGTCGGAGATCGCGGAGCTCAAGGTCGTCTCGCCGTCGATCGACGGCCCGAACCGGTGCCTCGTGATCCGCTTCGAGCGCGAAGGCGAAGCGCGCTTCGCGCGATGGCTCGGCGACAGCGCCGGCTGGCGCACGCAGCAGACGCTCCACCGCTTGCTGGATAGTACGTACCCGTAGGAGGCGCGGCGCCGTTCGGCTTTTGCGCTCCTCCCGTGGTCACTGGCGCGTGGCTTGCCCCCGTCGGATTCAACGACGACGCATCACGCGCGACCAGCGCCGGAGGACACATGCGCACCACTCGATTCACCGTAATTCTCGCGGGGACCATACTGGCCTGCCTGCCAACCATGCGAAGCGACGCGCAGGTCCGGGTAACGACATCCACAGGCGAAGTCTCCCTCTACACCGAGAAGAACCTCACCGATCACATGATCGTGGTCGACTCGGTAGAGCTCGAAATGGCTCAGCTCGCGGTGTCACGCACCCAGAACACCGCGGTCCGCGACTTCGCGAACATGCTCATCACCGAGCACACCGGTCATCTCGAGTCCGTCCGCAAAATCGCGGGGGAAGATGACGTCGGGCGCCAGGCAAACCCATCCGATACCGCGGGCGCTGCGGCCATCCGGGCACTGACGAGCCTGCGCGAGATGCCAGCGGACTCGGGCTTCGACAAGGCGTTCATCCGCGAACAGATCCGGCTCCACAGCCAGGAGATTATCGCGCTGAAGATGTTTGGTGGTGCCGCCGAGGATGACGACCTCCAGGACGAAGTGAAGAAGACCATGCCGGTCCTCGAACGTCACCTTGCTCGCGCGCGCGAGGTCGCGGCCCAGCTCGGGATGCCTACGGATACGACGTCGGTAACAAAGCCCGACTCGACGAAACCCGATTCGACGAAGCCGACGACGACCACCACGAAACCCTGAATCGGGGTCAGATTCGAATATCATCATTCGAACGCGGCTCCGTTTCGAAACACTGCGGCCGATGCACCAAGGGCCCTCGCGCGCGAGGGCCCTTGTGCCATTCCCGGCCTAACGGCCGCCGAGCGATCAGTCCGCCCGATCGCCGCGGTCGCCCTGGCCCTTCTTCGACCCCGTCTTCGCGTCCTCACGAACGTCGCGCGACAGCGAGCGGCTGACGTCATCCTGTTCTTCCGTGAACTGCCCCTGCTCGTCGCGGCGCGCGTAGCGCTTGTCGTCCTCGTTGGGCTCGATGAGCTCGCGGTCCCCGGCCATAATACCTCCGTTGGTTCGGCGGCGTTCAACCAAGCACATCGTGTGCCCTGTACATCCGTGAGACCATCGACGGCATCGATCATCCTCGTCGCGTTGCTGGCATGCGAGCGACCCGGCGCATCCAGCACCGATGAGTCCGCACGGCGCAGCGCCGCGGCGGAAGTCTGGCTGACGAC
>DASURJ010000701.1:0-6239 GCA_036280115.1 Gemmatimonadaceae bacterium | reverse complement strand
AGCTGGCAGCTAGGCAACCGGGACTTCCTAAGCTCTGTCGAAGTCCACCCGAATCTTCCGCCACTCCCCCTGATTGAACCGCAGCACACTCAACGCGCATCGCGTTGCGTGTCCTACCAGGATCGCGACCCAGATGTCTATCGGGTCGAGCGTGCTCGTCTGCTGAATCACGAAGCAGATCCCGAGCGGCACGATGAGCTGCGAGATGATCGAGATGTAGAGCGGGCTTTTCGTGTCGCCCGTTCCCTGGAGCCCGCCCGTATAGGTGAGTGCGATGGTGATGAAAAGGCCAGACACACTCATCACGCGCAGCAGCTGCGCACCGATCTCCAGCACTGCCGGGTCGCTCATCCCGAATACACCGAGGAGCTGGCGTGGCATCAGGAGGAAGAAAGCGCCGATGAGTGCCGCACCGGCGACGCCGAACCGCGCTGCGACGTGCACGGCTTTGTCCGCGCGCTCCGGATTGCCCGCGCCGAGGTTCTGTCCGGCGATTGCCGCCGCGGCGCCCATCAGGCCGACCGACGTCCAGGTAATGAGCGAGAACAACTGTGAGTAACCGACCGCGAACGCTGCCTGCGCCGCCGGTCCCTGCGCGACGGACCCGATGAACGCGAGCATCAGCGTCCCCCCAACGTTCATGGCGATGCCCTGAACACCCGCGGGGAGCCCGAAGCGGAAGAGCGAGCGGATGATCGTCCAGTCAGGCCCGTACCCTTGGCCGCGCGGGAACTTCACGACCCACGCCCCGCTCAACAGCTTGACCAGGGCGTACACCATGAGCACGCCCGACGCGATGCAGGTGCCAATCGCCGCGCCCGCGGTTCCGAATGCGGGGATGGGCCCGAGCCCGCGGATGAACACGATGTTGAAGACGAGGTTCAGCACCGTGAGCGCAATACCAAGCACCATCGGCGTCCGCGCGTCGCCCGCCGATCGCAGAGCGCCCGACAGCATGAAGAACACCATCATGCCGATGCTGCACAGGAACATGATGCGCAGAAACGGCAGGGCTTCGGCCTTCACGGCGGGTGCCGCGTTCACGAGATCGAGCAGCCACGGCGACGCGACGTACCCGATGGGCGCCATGACGAGCAGCGAGATCCCGGCCGCGGTCAGGAATGCCTGGTAGACGACCCGGTCGACCTTGTCCTCGTCGCCTGCCCCCGCGAAGCGCGCGACCAGCACGCCCATCCCGATGAAGAGAGACGAGATGAAGGCGATGACGATCAGGAAGATTTGCCAGGCGACGCCGATGGCCGCATTTCCCGTGTAGCCCACGAGATGGCCCACGAGGACGTGATCTACGATCCCCTGAAGGCCGCCGACGATGTTCGTGAGCATGGTCGGCCACGCGATCTTCCAAACCGCGGGGCGAAGCGGACCCTCGATGATGGAGCGGTCGTAGCGTCGTCGTTCCGACGTTTTCGTGCTGGGCGTCTCCGCCGCCGGCGCGGTGGCCGGCTTGGCGGGGGCGGTGACTTCAGTCAATGGATGCGGCCGATTCGGTCTCGGGGGCAACGACTCGGGTCATGCAATCTAGCAATGAATCGCCCGATCACACCCCGGCGATTCCTCGAGGCTGGCCGAGGTTGACAGACGCCTGACGGGTCTCAACGGCCTCGGCGTTCTCGGAAGCACCGGACCGCCTGGATCGGCTGTAGGCGAGGGGGAACGGCGCGGGTCCGCGGTGCATCCGCATCTCAATGCCAATGTGGTAGTTCGTGCCACGTGATGCCTGGCAGAACATGCACGCGGTGCACATATCATGACGCATGACATTCAGTCGTTACGCGAAACTAGCCGGTTTCGCGGCCGCGTGTGTCCTTCCGCTGCCGCGCACGCTCGGTGCCCAGGATGCGGACATCGTCGTCCGGAACGCCCGGATCTGGACGGGTGACTCGCTGCGTCCCTCGGCTCAGGCCGTCGCAATACGCGGTGAGCGCATCATCGCCATTGGCACCAACGCCGACGTTGACTCCCGGCGCGGTTCGCACACGCGCGTGATCGACGCCGGCGGACGGTTCGTGACCCCCGGGTTCATCGACGACCACACGCACTTCAGCTCTGCGGGCGCATTGCTCATCGGGGCGAACCTGCTCGACGTCAGCGCGGCTGCGCCGTTCGCGGCGCGCGTGAAGGCGGCTGTGGGAAGGATGAGCCCGGGAGCGTGGCTCACCGGCGGCGATTGGGGCGCGTACGAGGACTGGTCGGCGAACAGCACAGGCGCGCCCGCCAGCGGCGCTCCACGCACTCGCTTCTCCCCCGACCGCTCGATGATCGACTCCGTCAGCGGGAGCACGCCGGTCCTGCTCAACCGATGGGATCGAAGTGCGTGGGTCGCGAACGGCGTCGCGCTCGAGCGGGCCGGGCTCTCGTGCGCGCAACCAGTCGCCGGCCTCGAGTGCGTGAGCGGGCGAGCAACCGGCCGGGTGGCCGATGCCGCACTCGCCCGCGTCCGCGCGGCCATCGCGCCCAAGACGTTCGATCAGCGGCTTCGCGAAGCGAGAGCGGCGCAGCAGCATCTCTCCGAGCTCGGCGTCACGACCATCCATGACAATACGCCGCCGTTCCAGCTCCCCGTGTTCACCGAGCTCAAGCGGCGCGGCGAACTCACGGTGCGCGTGTTTGCGCGGCCGACGCTCGACAAATGGAGCCGCCTGACGTACGCCGGCATCTCGCCCGGCTTCGGCGACGACTGGATTCGCATCCGCGCCCTCAAGGGGTTCGTGGACGGGATTCAGGGTAATTCGACTGCGCGGTTCTACGAGCCGCAACTGCACTCCGGCCGCCGTGGCGAATGGCGGGACAGCACGAACACCGCCGCGACCGACGGCCCGGGGTCCGGGATGGAGCCGCCGGGCAACATGGAGCGCTTGCTGTTCGGGCTCGACTCGGCGGGGTGGTGGGCGAACGTGCACGCCATCGGTGATCACGCCATTGACAGCGTGCTCACCATCATGGAAAAGGTGATCACGACGAATGGGCCGAAGGAACGGCGCTGGCGGATCATCCATTCGCAGGTCATTCGCAACGCCGCGGTCGCAGGGCGCTACAAGCGCCTCGGGATCATCGCCGAGGTGCAGCCGTACCACGCGATCGATGACATGCGATGGATGGAGGAGCGCATCGGCGATCGCGCGAAATGGGCGTATGCGTTCAAGACGTTCCACGACGCCGGGGTTCCGCTGCTCTTCGGGTCGGACTGGCCGGGCACGAACGCGAGCTGGTACACGGCGAACCCGATGACGATTCTGTACGCGGCAATCACGCGGCAGACAGTCGACGGGAAACCGGCGGGTGGCTGGTTCCCCGAGCAGCGCCTCGATCTCGAGACGAGCCTCAGGAGCTACACGATCAACAACGCGTGGGCGGAGGGGGAGGAGGCGAGCAAGGGCTCACTCTCCGTGGGAAAGCTGGCGGATCTCGTGATCATCGACCGGGACCTGTTCGCGATTCCGGCGACTGAGATAAAGGACGCCAAAGTACTGCTGACGATGGTTGGCGGACGCGTTGTCCACGCCGCGACCCCATTTTCTCGTTAGGTCCGGGACCGACGACGAGACGCGCATCGCGAACTAGAACACAATGAGCGGAAAGTCAGGCTCGAGCCCGAGGTAAATCTGGCCGATCGCCTCGAGCTTGTTCTCGGCCACGAACCCGTGATGCCGCAGCGTGTGGGCATCGCGGAAGTACCGCTCTATGCGGCTCCTCGTATAAATGCCCGTGCTGCCCGCCAGCCGGTGGACCATGTCCGTCACGTCCGCCGCGCTCCGAACCGCGTGCACGGCTGCCAGGAGCAGATCGCCGCGCTGCTCCAGCGTGTGCGAGGTACCGGCGGCAGTTCTCGCCCACGCCTCGTTCAGTGCCTCGTAGAGGAAGGCGCGCGCCGCTCGCAGCGTCGCTTCCGCGTTCGCAAGGCTGGACTGGGCCGTGCCGCGGTCCCGAAGCGTCTTCATCGACCCGAACGGAGTCTTCTTCTGCGCGAGCTCCCGGAGCTCCGAGATTGCGTTGCGCGCGGTCGCCAACTGCACCGCGCCAGTGAACAGCGTGATGATCCCGGCCGCGGGAAATCGGTAGAGCGGTGCCGTGAAGTGGCGACCGGGCGTGAACTCGGGAACGTTCCTGAACGTCCGGTGAGCCGGAACGAACACGCTCGTGAACGCGACGTCGTTGCTGTCCGTGCCGCGCATGCCGAGCGTGTACCAGGTGTCGAGGATCTCGACCTCCGATGTGCGCATGACCACGCTGATCATCGCGGGGCCGTGCTCGGTCATCCGCGGCCGGTCGCCGTCCATGATGAACGCGCTGAGGAGAAGCCACTCGCAGTCATGGATGTTGCTCGCGAGCGGAGCGCGTCCGGTGATCCGGTAGCCTCCCGGCGCTTCTATGGCCTGTTGCGGCGGATGGAACGCGGCGGCCATCAGGGTGTTCGGCGGCGACCCGAAGATCTCGTCGACGCCCTCATCGGGGAAGCGGGCGGCCCACCACGCGTTGATGTTCGCGGCCTGGAGCGCCCAGCCGGCGGCACTGTCGAAGCGCGCCACCTCCTCGGTGACCAGTGCGCACGAGACCGGGTCGAGCTCCAACCCGCCGAGCGACCGCGGCGCGAGCATTCGCTGAAGACCGGCGGCAACGAGCGCCTCGTGGACCGGCCTGGACAGCCGTCGATTGCGCTCGGCGTCGTCCGCGTGCTCGCGAATCAGCGGGCCGAGTGAGCGCGCGGCTTCGATGAGGTGGCGGGTGGTGTCGCCTCCGGCGTCGCGGGGCGAGGCCGCAGAGGCGTCTGTCGGGGTGAGTGGCGTCTGGTACGTCGCACCCATGGGCTCCTCACTTGTCGTCCGAGCTGACCATCGCATACCTAACGCGTCATCTGCCACCCGTCGCCACGCTGTCGAGACGAATCGGTAACCGGCGAATGCGTGTGCCGGTGAGGGCGAAGATGGCGTTCGTTACCGCCGGCGCGATGGGCGGCACCGCCGGCTCTCCGACGCCCCCGGGCTCCTCGTGGTTCTTGACGATATGCACCGAGATCTCGGGCATCTCGCCGATCCGGAGCATGCGGTAGTCGTTGAAGTTCCCCTGCTTCGCGCGACCCTTTTCGATCGTGATCTCGCCGTAGAGCGCCGCCGTCAGGCCGGCCACGACCGACCCGCTGAGCTGCGCCTCGACAATCCCCGGGTGAATGATCTGCCCGCAGTCGGCAGCGACGGTCACCCTGTGAACCCGGACGCGCCCGTTCTGGATGGAAACCTCCGCAACCTCGGCGACGAGTCCGCCCTTGTCCTCGACGACCGCAAGCCCGCGCGCGCGACCACCGGGGAGCGGCTTCCCCCACCCCGACTGCTCCGCAGCCACCTCGAGCACGTGCCGGAGTCGCCGGTTACCGCTCAGCATCTCGCGCCGGAACTCGAACGGGTCGCGCCTGGCGGCGTACGCCATCTCGTCCATGAAGCTCTCCAGCACGAACGTATTCTGCGACGGCCCCACCGACCGCCAGTACCCCACCGGGACCTCGAGCTGAGCACGCGCGTATTCGACACGCACGTTAGGGATCGCGTACTGCATGTCGGCGATTCCCGCGACCGCCGGGCCATCGACCGGGCGGTTGCCACCCGAAATCCCCTGCGCGACGACGCGCGCTCGCAACGCCGTCGCGCGCCCCGCGGCATCGAGCCCGCCTTCCAGACGGAGGTATGCCGCCGGCCGGTAGAAATCGTGCTGCATGTCCTCTTCGCGGGTCCACAGCACCTGAACGGGCGCGCCGACTTTCATGGACGTCTCGACCGCGTCCTCCACGAAGTCGGTGCGGCTGCGACGTCCCCACCCGCACCCGAGATGGGTGACGTGCACCGTCACGGCATCCACGGCAAGTCCCGTTAGGCGGGCCGCGACCGATTGGGTGCCCTGCGGGTTCTGCGTCGGCGCCCAGACCTCGCACCGGTCACGACGGACGTCGGCCGTGCAGTTCATGGGCTCCATGGTCGCATGCGCGAGATACGGCGCCTCGTAGGTCGCTTCCACGCGCCGCGCGGCACGGGCGAGTTCCGCGGTAGCGTCCCCATCGCTGCGCGCTTCCGCCGCCGGGCCGTCGGCCAGGCCAGCGAGCTCCGCGAAGATCTCGGGCGTGCTCATCCCGAACGCGCCGTTGTCCCACGTCACATCCAGCGCTCGTGCGCCGTGCAGGGCCGCCCACGTGTTGTCCGCCACCACGGCAACGCCCTGTGACACCTGCACGA
>DASURJ010000700.1:0-5327 GCA_036280115.1 Gemmatimonadaceae bacterium | reverse complement strand
ATTCGCCGAGGCGTGGGGACAGCTCGCGGCGGGACTCGTGTCGACGGTGTTCCTCTTCGATGCCGACCCGGCACGACTCGATCAGGCGGATCGCGCGATCCGGACCGCGCTCGGCCTCGACTCCTCCGTCGCGATTGCCTGGAAGGCGCGCCACGATCTCAGGTGGAACGCCGTGCGCGGTTATCACTTCGGCGAGGCACTGGCCGACGTTCGGCACGCGCTCGCGCTTCAGCCAAGTCTCGTCGCGGCGCATAACGCGCTGGGTTCGCTCTATTTCCACTACGGTTTCACGCAGGAGGCCAGGCGCTCCCTCGAGGCGAGCCTCTCGCTCGACCCGCGCGACGGGTGCGACGATCTCACGACGTGCGTCGGATTCAGCCGGCCTCGCGTCGCGCGAGTGCTGTGGTACGAGCAGAAGTTCGATTCCGCGCTCGCGGTCTACGAGAGCCTGCCGTTCCTCGGCGGGTTCATCTGGGAGATGGCTGTGGTGCTGAACGCGGTGGGACGCCCCACGGACGGGCTCGCGCTGCTCGATTCGGCGCGGTTCGACGGCGACCAGGAGCCGAGCGACCGCGCGGCCGCGCGCGCACTGTTGCACGCGGCGCTGGGGCGTGAGCGAGAATCGCTGGCGAGTATCGATTCCGCGATCGCCCGTCGCGGCGGGCTCTCGCACTTCCATCACGCGCAGTTCACGATCGCCTGCGCCTATGCGCATCTGGGACGCAAGGCGGAGGCGGTCGAGTGGTTGCGTCGCACGGCCGAGAACGGGATGCCGAACTACCCGCTGTTCCGGAACGACCCCAACCTCCGTGCGCTACAGGGGGATGCGGACTACGAGCGCCTCATGACGGCGCTCGAGCGGCAGTTCTTGGCGTATTCGAGGCTCGTTCGCTCGCCCCTGGAGCGGTAACAGCGGCCGGCCTCCACCCTGCCGTCATGGGTTGGCTGTACGGTCCTTCCGGCCGCGACACTCGGTACAGCAATCGGGAAACGCCCGACAGGGATAACCTAAATTCCCTTATGTCATCCCGTTCGGACCATCGACATACTGGCGCATCGTCGATGCTCCGTTGGAGGGGCGTCGCGGCTGTCAGGGCGTGCTCGCAACGGCGGGCTCATTCCATGTGCCTCGGAATCCCCGGACGGATCGTCGAACTGCGTGACGAAGGCGGGTTCCCGACGGGACTCGTCGATTTCGGCGGTATTCGACGAGAGGTGTGCCTGGCGTATGTCGCCGGAGACGTCGGGCCAGGCGACTACGTGATCGTGCACGTCGGGTTCGCGATCTCGAAAGTGGACGAGGCGGAGGCCACGCGCACGTTCGAGGTGCTCCGTGCGATGAGCCGCCTCGACGAGCTCGAGTGGATCGCCGACGCGCTCGAGCCCGCGCCGCCACAATCGCCCGACGCGGTCGCGGTTCGCGGAGCGGGGCCATGAAGTACCTCTCCGAGTATCGCGACGTCGCGATCGCCCGCGCGCTGATCGAGCGGATCCGTCGAACCGCGACTCGCCCATGGACGCTGATGGAAGTGTGCGGTGGCCAGACGCATACAATCGTCCGCCAGGGGCTCGACCAGCTCCTCGAGGGCGCTGTCGAGATGATCCACGGCCCCGGGTGCCCTGTCTGCGTCACTCCCCTCGAGCAGATCGAAAAAGCGCTCGTGCTCGCCGCTCGGCCCGACGTGATCTTCACATCGTTCGGCGACATGCTGCGCGTCCCGGGCAGTGATTGCGACCTCCAGCAGGTGCGCGCGCGCGGCGGGTCGGTGCGCGTGGTCTACTCTCCTCTCGACGCGCTCGAGCTGGCGCGCCGCAATCCGCAGAAGGAAGTGGTGTTCTTTGCCGTTGGCTTCGAAACGACGGCTCCCGCGAACGCGATGGCAGTCTGGCGAGCACGGGAGCTCGGCGTTCGGAACTTCAGCGTACTCGTCTCGCACGTCACCGTGCCTCCGGCCATCACGGCAATCCTGACCGCGCCCGACAACCGCGTTCAGGGGTTTCTCGCGGCCGGCCACGTCTGCGCGGTGATGGGATGGACCGAGTACGAACCGATCGCCGAGCGGTACCGCGTGCCGATCGTGGTCACCGGCTTCGAGCCCACCGACATCCTCGAGGGGATGTTGATGGTCGTGCAGCAGCTCGAGGCCGGGCGCCACGTGGTGGAGAACCAGTACGTGCGTTCGGTGCGCCGTGAGGGAACAGTTCCGGCGCGTGAGCGCGTGGAAGAGGTCTTCGAGCTGTCGGATCGGAACTGGCGTGGCATCGGCGAGATCCCGATGAGCGGGCTCAAGCTCCGCGATGAGTTCGCGGAGTTCGATGCCGAGCGGCGATTCGGCGTCGGAGGAATCACGGTGAGCGAGCCTGCCGAGTGTCGTGCGGGTGACGTCCTCACCGGGCGACTCAAACCGCCGAAGTGCGCCGCGTTCGGCGGGCGCTGCACGCCCGAGCACCCGTTAGGCGCACCGATGGTGTCGGCCGAAGGTGCGTGCGCCGCGTACTACAACCTCGCGCGTCACCGCGTCGGTGAGTCGCAGGAGGTGACAGTATGACCACGATCGCCCAGTCGGGCCTCGCCTGTCCCATCCCGCTCCCGGCTGCGGATCGCGTGCAGCTCGGGCACGGTTCGGGTGGGAAGCTGAGCGCGTCGCTCATCGGCGGGCTCTTCGTGCGAGAGCTCGACAACCCGGCGCTCGCGGAGATGGGAGACGGGGCGGTGGTGAGGGCGGACGCAGCCGACCTGGTGGTGTCCACCGACTCGTTCGTCGTGAGCCCGCTCGAGTTCCCGGGCGGTGACATCGGGTCGCTCGCGGTGCACGGCACGCTCAACGATGTCGCGATGATGGGCGCGGTACCGCTCTGTCTCACGGCGGGCTTCGTGCTCGAGGAAGGGCTGCCGATGGCGACCCTCGAGCGCATCGTCGCATCGATGGCCCGGGCCGCGCGCATGGCGGGCGTCCCGATCGTCGCCGGCGATACGAAGGTCGTCGAGCGCGGCAAGGCGGACGGGCTGTACGTGAACACCACGGGGATCGGTCTGCTACACCCGCGCTGTCGGCCCGGCCCGCGCGGGGCGCGCGTCGGCGACGTGGTGATCGTTAGCGGCGCGGTGGCGCGCCACGGGATGGCGATCATGTCGGCCCGCGAGGGGCTCGAGTTCGAGAGCACGATCACGAGCGACAGCGCCTGCCTGGTCCCCCTCGTGGAGCGTCTGACGGCGAGCGGGGTGGACGTGCACGTGCTGCGCGACCCGACCCGCGGCGGCGTGGCCAGCGCGCTGAACGAGATCGCCGCGGCCTCGAACGTCGGGGTCGTGCTCGAGGAGGACGCCCTGCCGGTGCCCGACAACGTGCGCGCCGCGTGCGAGATGCTCGGACTCGACCCGTTGTACGTGGCGAACGAAGGCGTGTTGCTCGCGATCGTGTCCGGGCCCGACGCGGCCCGCGCGGTCGAGGCACTGCAGTCGCATGCGCTGGGGCGGGAGGCGGCGATCATCGGCCGAGTGGTCGCGGAGCCGCCGGCGACCGTGCTGCTGCGGACCGCGTTAGGTGGAACCCGGATCGTCGATTTGCTCCCCGGCGATCAGTTGCCGCGCATCTGTTGACCCCGGTAATCGGGGTCAGATTCGAATTTCATCGTTTCGTTGCAGGGCCACGCGTTCGAAGGATGACATTCGACTCTGACCCCCAAAGGACCGATGGAGGTGCCATGCTGAACCCGTCGCGTTATGCGTGGACCGAGTCCGAGCCTCTCGGCGCTCATCTGGAGTCGCGCGGCGTGTCGCGCCGCGACTTCCTCAAGTTCTGCGGCGAGATGGCCGTCATCCTCGGCCTTGGGAGTGCCGCCGCGCCGCGGGTGGCCAGGGCACTCCAGTCGGTCAAGCGCCCGAGCGTCATCTGGCTCCAGCTGCAGGAGTGTACGGGGTGCGTCGAGAGTGTCCTCCGGACCGAGGAGCCCACGATCGGCGACCTCGTGCTCGACGTCGTGTCGCTCGACTACCAGCACACGCTGATGGCGGGCGCGGGTGACGCGGTCGAGCGCGCGAAGAAGACAGCGATGGACGCCAATCGGGGCCAGTACCTCCTCGTCGTCACCGGGTCCATCCCGACGAAGGACGGTGGCGTCTACACCGTGGTCGGCGGGCGCACGGCGCAGGACCTTCTCGAGGAGGCCGCGAGCGGCGCGGCCGCGATCCTCGCCCTCGGCGCCTGCGCGCACTGGGGGAGCGTCCAGGCGGCGCGTCCGAATCCCACGGGCGCCGTCGGTGTACGCGACATCATCAAGAACAAGCCGATCGTGAACATCGCGGGGTGCCCGCCGATCGGCGATGTCGTCACCGCCACGGTGGTGCATTACCTCACCTACGGCCGGCTGCCCGCCGTCGACGGCGAGGGGCGTCCCCTCTTCGCCTACGGCAAGCGGATCCACGATCAGTGCCCGCGCCGCGCCCACTTCGACGCCGGCCAGTTCGTCAACGCGTTCGATGACGAAGCGGCGCGCAAGGGCTGGTGTCTCTACCAGGTCGGGTGCAAGGGCCCGGCGACGTTCTCGCCGTGCCCGATCTTCCAATGGAACACGCGCACGAGCTGGCCGATCGCGGCTGGCCATCCGTGCATCGGCTGCACCGAGCCGAACTTCTGGGACACGATGACCCCGTTCTACGGGCGGCTGCCTAACGTCGGCGGGTTCCCGGTCGAGGAGCGCGTGGACACCATCGGTACCGCGCTCGCTGTCGGCGCGGCGGCCGGTGTCGCCGCCCACGCCGCGGCCACCGTCCTGACGCAGATCCGGCGGCGCAAGACCGCCCATCAAGTGCCGGAAACCACCGGTGAGGAGGGTGACCGCAATGGCTAGCACCAAGGTCGTCGTCGACCCGATCACCCGAATCGAGGGCCACCTCCGGATCGAAGCGCAATCCGAGAACGGCCGCATCGCGAAGGCGTGGGCGTCGTCGACACAGTTCCGCGGCATCGAGATCATCATGCAGGGCCGCGACCCCCGTGACGCGTGGGCGTTCACCCAGCGCATCTGTGGCGTGTGCACCGTCGTGCACGCGGTGGCGAGCTGCCGCGCCGTGGAAGACGCACTGGACATCCGGATCCCGGCGAATGCGAACACGATCCGGAACCTCGTGCACGGGATGCAGTTCATTCAGGACCACGTCATCCACTTCTACCACCTGCACGCGCTCGACTGGGTGGACGTGGTGAGCGCGACCACGGCCGACCCGGCCGCGGCCGCGCGCCTCGCCCGGACGCTCTCGCCCTGGCCGAACAACGGCGAGGCCGAGATGCGCGCGGTTCAGGAACGGCTCAAGAAGTTCGTGGGCA
>DASURJ010000699.1:0-4726 GCA_036280115.1 Gemmatimonadaceae bacterium | reverse complement strand
GCGAGCACCGAGCCGTGGCTGCCGTAGAACGGCAGCGAGTTGTAGACGCGGGCGTCGTCATCGCCGGTCCACATCAGCGGCAGGACGCCTCGCACGTCGCCGTCGTCCGTCGCCACGAGGTACTCGTCGTGGCAGCCGAGGTGTTCCTTGAGCAGATCCCGGTAGGCGAGCGAGTGGTAGACGAGCGCGCCCGGCGTGCGGGCGACGAAGTCGCGATACGCGGGCTCGGACTCGACGGTCAGCGTCGTCACGTCGATCACGGGCGCGCTCCGTGCAGGAACGTCTGGCACCAGTGCTCGAACGTGAGCAGCGACCACAGCAGCAACCGGCGGTTGGCTCGACCCTCGAGATGGTCGTCGACGAGCGTCCGCACGGTGGCGGGGTTGAGGAACTCGTACATCGCCGAATCGGGGTTAAGCACGATCCTGCGCACGTAATCGATGCTGTCGCCCCGGAACCAGCTCGCGTCGGGACCGGAGAAGCCCTGCTTGATCTGGTTGGTGACCGACTCCGGGACGTACCGGCGCATCACGCGGCGCAGCAGCAGCTTGCCGTCGCGGGTGCGCTCGAAGTAGCGCTCGTTTTTCGGACTCACGGTGTTCTCGTCGAGCTTGACGACATGCTCGAGGTCGCGCAGCTTGAGCCGGACCGGGACGCGCTGGGCGAAGTCGACGAGGTCGTTGTCCAGGAACGGGACCCGGCTCTCCAGGCTGTGGGCCATGCTCAGCTTGTCCTCGACGACGAACAGTCCGGGGAGGAACGTCTTCGCCTCCAGATACAGCGAGTGGTTGACGTACTCCTCGGGCGTCCGTGGGACCTTCGAGTCCGGGAACTGGTCGCGGAAGATGTCGATCGTGCGCAGGTCGCGCACCTCGTCCCACACGTGCGGAGCGAACATCCGGTGCAACACGGCGTTCGGGACCAGCCGGTGCCAGAACGAGTAGTACTTCTCGACGTAGTGGTCGAGATCGTCGTTGACGACCGCTCGGTAGTAGCGCCACGGATAGCCCGCGAACAGCTCGTCACCGCCCGAGCCCGACAGCGCCACCTTGACGAACTTGCCCGCGAGGCGGGCGCCGTAGTAGTTCGGATAGCACTGCCCGACGCGCGGGTCCTCCAGGTGCCAGACCAGGTCCGGTAGACAGCGCTCCATGTCGCCGGACTTCAGGACGACCTCGTAGTGCTCGGTGCGGAACTGGTAGGACATCGCCTCGGCCTTGGCACGCTCGTCGGCGCCGACCTCGAGGCCCATCCGCGAGGTCATGTCGAAGCCCACCGTGAACGTGTTCAGGTACGGCAGCGCCTCGGCCGCCAGGGCGGTGATGCTGCCCGAGTCCATGCCGCCGCTCAGATGCGCTCCAACGGGGACGTCGCTCACGAGCTGCCGGCGGACGGCCTGGCGGAACAGTCGATCGAGCTCCTCCTCGTACTCCTCGTCGGGAACCCCTCCGTCGGCGGATTCGCGGAAGTCGAAGTCCCAGTACTGACGTGGGCGCGCGGGCCCGCCGTCGACGCGGACGGTCAGGTGATGGCCAGGGCGCAGCAGCCGGACGTCGGTGAACAACGTCCCGTCGGTGAAGATGTTCTGGAACGTGAAGTACTCGAGCAGGTGGGGGGCGCTGACGCGCGCGTCCAGCGCATCGTGCTCGAGCATCGACTTGATCTCGGAGCCGAACAGGAACGCGCCCGGGAGGTCGGCGTAGTACAGCGGCTTGACGCCGAAGCGGTCTCGCGCCAGGAACAGCTCCGAGCGCTCGCGATCCCAGATCGCGAACGCGAACATCCCGTTGAAGCGCTCCACGCACGCCGGCCCCCAGGCCGCGTAGGCGTTCAGCACGACCTCGGTGTCGGTGTGCGAGCGGAACCGATACCCGGCGGCCTCGAGCTGCGGGCGCAGATCGGCGAAGTTGTAGACCTCGCCGTTGTAGGTGATGCAGTAGCGGCCGTCTGCGGACGTCATCGGCATCGCGCCCGCCGGCGTCGGGTCGATGATCGCCAGGCGCCGGTTGACCAGCCCCACGGGACCGTCGACGTACTGGCCCTCGCCGTCCGGGCCACGGTGGGCGATGACGTCGCCCATGCGCCGCAAGAGCTCTCGCTCGACCGGGCGCCCGGATCGCTCGAGCACCCCCGCGATCCCGCACACGCTAAATCGCCTCGAAGGCGCTCAGCAGCTCCGTGACCACGAGCTCCTGATCGGCGTCGGTCATGTCCGGGTACAGCGGCAGGGCCAGCGTCAGGCGCTCGGCGATCGTCGCGCGCGGGAACGCGGCCGCCTCGAGCCCGTAGCGGTTCGCGTACAGGCTGGTCAGGACCGGCGCGTGCGTGCCCTGACGCGTCGCGACGCCCTGCTCCTCCAGCTTGCCCATGACCCGGTTGCGCAGGTCGTGCAGCCGCTCGCTGGAGGCGAACGTCGGCTCTTCGGGCGCGAACAGGCAGCAGTAGGACTGATAGCCGTGGACGTTGCCCGCGGGGGTGACGGGCGTGCGCAGCCACTCGACGCCGGCGAGCGCCTCGTCATAGAGGCGCGCGCGACGCCGGCGCTCGTCGAGGATCCAGTCCGCGCGATCCATCTGGACGCAGCCGAGCGCGCCCTGCAGGTCGGTCATCCGATAGTTGAAGCCGAGCTGGTTGAAGTCGGCGAGCAGGAACGCGCCGCGCGACTCGTGCCGGTCCAGGTCCGAGCGGTCGGCGCCGTGGTCGCGCAGCGAGCGCGCCAGCTCGTCCCACTCGGCGCGCGCGGTCGTTAGCATGCCGCCTTCGCCGGTGGTGATCGACTTGCGCGGGTGAAACGAGAACGCCCCGAGGTCGCCGAGCGTGCCGGCGTGGCGATCGTTCTGCCAGGCGCCGAACGCGCACGCCGCGTCCTCGAGCACCCACAGGCCGTGACGGCGAGCGATCTCGTTGACGGCGTCCATGTCCGCGCACAGCCCGAACAGATGCACCGGGATGATCCCCACGGTGTTCGGTCCGATCAGCGGCTCGATCTGGGAGACGTCGATGTTGAACGTGTCCAGGTCGACGTCGCAGAAGACCGGCTTCGCGCCCATGTACTCCACGACGTTGGCCGTGGAGACCCAGGTGAACGCCGGCACGATCACCTCGTCGCCGGGCTTGAGCCCGAGAATCGCCACCGCGAGGTGCAGCGCGGTGGTGCACGACGTCGTCGCCACGGCGTGAGGCGAGCCGACGTAGGCCGCGAAGCGCTCCTCGAACTGGCCGACGAACGGTCCCTGGACCACCCAACCGGTGTGCAGCGGCTGTTGAACAGCCTCCAGCTCCTCCGCGCGGAAGGCGGGTTTGGCGATGGGGACCCGAAGCGCCTGTGCCGCGCGCGCCGGGACGTCCGCCTTAGGCACTCGGTCCGATCGCAGCGGCACTGTCAGCTCGGCGCCATTCGACAACGGACTCGAGCCCCGCGCGCAGATCCATCTCGGCACGGAAGCCGAGCAGGCGCTCGGCCAGCTCGGTGCTGCCGACGCGATGGGTGACGAAGACCTCTTCCTGCGGCAGATACTCGGGCTCGATGTCGCTGCCGGTGATCTCCAGCAGCATGTCGACGAGCTCCTTGATCGTCGTGGGGATGCCGGTCCCGATGTTGAAGAACGTGTCGGTCGCGTCCGCCTTCAGCGAGAGGATGTTCGCGCGCGCCACGTCCGCGACATGGACGAAGTCGTAGGTCTGCGCGCCGTCGCCGTGGATCAGCGGCGGGAGGCCTTCGTCGATGCGATCGAGCACCTTCATGATCACGCTGACGTACGTGCCCTTGTAGTCCATCCGCGGCCCGTAGATGTTCATGTAGCGGTGACCGACGTAGTCGAGGCCGTGCCGGTCGTGGAACGCGCGGAAGAACTGCTCGCCCGCGATCTTCGTCGCGCCGTACATCGTGCGGTTGTTGAACGGATGGTCCTCGGTCATCGGCACGGTCACGGCGTCGCCGTAGACGGAGGCCGACGACGAGTAGACGACCTTCTTCACGCCCGCCTCGTGCGCCGTCTCGACCACGTTGTACGTGCCGACGACGTTCGCCTCGATCGCCTTGCGCGGCTCGTGGACGCACTCCCACAGCCACAGCGCGGCCAGGTGGAACACGTAGTCGGTGCCGTGCATCACGTCGCGCAACAGGTCGAGATCCTGCACCGAGCCCTCCACGAGGGTCACCCGGTCGTCCTGGAGCGCGCCGGCAAGGTTGTTGCGGCTACCGCGCACGAGGTTGTCGAGCACGACGATCTCTCGCACCGGTTCGGCGAGGAGCTGGTCGACGATGTGCGAGCCGACGAATCCGGCCCCGCCGATGACCAGGATCCGAGAGTCTTCAATCGCGGGCATTCGCCCCGTTATAGCAACGGTCAAGAGGCCTCCAACAGCTCTCGATAGATCTGGTCCATGCGCCTCGCGCCCGCCTGTGCGGAGTGGAACTTCAACGCGAACGCGCGGCTGCGCTCGCCCAGTTCGCGGCGCCGTTCGGGGCTGTTCACGAGGTCCTTGAGCACGCCCTCGACGGTGTCGGGAGTCGCGCTGACGACCGGGAGTTCGTCGATGTACTCCGGGATCTGGCGGCGCATGCGCTCGAGCCATTCCGGCCGCAGGTAGCACACCACCGGCTTACCGAGCATCATCGCCTCGCGGATGTTCGACCCGAACCAGCCGAACGTGAGCATGTCGACGACGATGTCCGCCTGCACCTGGATGAAGCGGACCTCCTTGTTCGGGACGCCCTCGGTGA
>DASURJ010000698.1:0-3897 GCA_036280115.1 Gemmatimonadaceae bacterium | reverse complement strand
GATCACGGCTGGGCTCGCGCTTGGGCTCTACCTCTGGCTCCAGCCGCTGTCCACGCTTCCAGGTGCGTCCACCACGCTTCCATTCTACAAGTGGATGCTCATCGTCCCCGCGGTCGGGTGGCTCGCGTGGCTGTACGTCGTGTTCGTGACGTTCATTCTGACGGGCGTGAGCAACGCCGTGAATCTCACGGACGGCCTCGACGGCCTGGCCGCAGGGCTGTCCGCGATCGCGGCGGTGACCTTCGCGGTCTTCGCGTACGTCATGGGCCGCGTCGACACGAGTGCGTACCTCAACATCTTCTACCTCCGGAACGCCGGTGAGCTGACGATCTTCTGCTCGGCGATCTTCGGCGCGTGTGTCGGCTTCCTCTGGTACAACTGCTATCCCGCCCAGGTCTTCATGGGCGACACCGGCTCGCTGTCACTCGGCGGTGCGCTCGGGGCGGTCGCGATTCTGCTGAAATCCGAGTTCCTGTTGCTGATCGTCGGCGGAGTGTTCGTCGCCGAGACGATGTCGGTGATCCTGCAGCGGAGCGTGTTCAAGTATCGGAGGCATCGCCACGGCCAGGAGTACGCGAAGGCGAATCGCCTCTTCCGACGCGCGCCGTTGCACCACCACTTCGAGCTCAAGGGGTGGCACGAGGTGCAGGTCGTGACGAGGTTCTGGATCCTCGGCATCCTCTGCGCGTTCTTCGCGCTCACAACGCTCAAGCTGCGGTGATCCCCGATATCTGGCGCATCGGCGAGATCGCCGTCATCGGGCTCGGGAAGAGCGGGACCGCCGTGTCCACGCTCCTCGCGCGTGAAGGCGCGCGTGTATATGCGTCCGACGCCGGCAGCAGCACGACGGTCGATAGCAGCGCGGCGTTGCTGCGACCGCTCGGCATCGACGTGGACGCCGGGCGCCACGACCTGGATCGCATCGCGCATGCGACGCTGGTCGTCGCGAGTCCGGGAATCCCACCGAATGCGCCGCCGCTCGAGCGGGCTCGGGCCGCCGGCCTCCCGGTCATCGGCGAGATCGAGGTCGCGCTCCATGCCATTCCCGGGCTGCGGTACATCGCGATCACCGGAACGAACGGGAAGTCGACGGTCACGGCAATGGCCGCGCATCTCCTCCGTGGTCTGGGACTGGACGGCGTCGCCGCCGGGAACATCGGGATGCCCCTCGCGGAGGTCGCGCTGCGCGACCGGCGCCCCGATTGGGTTGCGCTCGAGGTCTCCTCCTTTCAACTGCACGATACGCCCAGCATCAACCCGGCCGTCGGTGTCGTCACGAACCTCAGCGCCGACCACCTGGACCGTTACACGAGTGTCGACGAGTACTTCGCGGACAAGGCGATGCTCTTCCGGAACGCGCACGATCGCTCGAAGTGGGTGCTGAACGGCGACGACGACCTTGTGCTGCACCTCGCGGAGCGCCGTCCCGTAACGCCGCCGCGCGGCGCACGTCGCGTCGCGGAGGCAGACGCCGCGGACTCCTCCGACGCGGCCTCCGACGCGCCACGCACCCCGCTTCGCGGCGACACGTATCTCGTCTCGCTCGCGAGTCGCGACGCTGGCGCGTGGTACGATCGCGCGCACGATCGGCTCGTGGTGCTCGGCAAGCCGCTCCTGGCTCGCTCGCAGCTTCAGCTCATCGGTGAGCATAACGTGGCCAACGCCCTGTTCGCGTCGCTCGCGGTGATGGTGGCCGACCCGGCGCACGAGAGCTCCGACGCTCGGGCTCGGCTGGCCGAGGCGCTGCGCTCGTTCCGGGGATTACCACACCGTCTCGAGCTCGCCGGCGAGTACGAGGGGGTGAGGTGGATCAATGACTCGAAGGCGACGAACGTCAGCTCGACGCTCGTCGCGCTGCGAGGGATGACGCAGCCGACCGTATTGTTGCTCGGCGGGCGTCACAAGGGCGAACCCTACACGGCGCTCGCGGACGAGCTCCGCCGAACGGTGAAGGCCGTCATTGCGTACGGGGAGGCCGCGCCGATGATCGTCGCGGACGTGGGCGATGTCGTGCCGACGGAACGGATGGGCCGGTCGTTCGAGGACATCATCGAGCGCGCGCGGGAGCTGGCCGAGCCGGGTGACGCCGTCCTGTTGTCGCCCGCCTGTTCGAGCTACGACATGTTCAAGAACTACGAAGAACGCGGTACGATGTTCAAGCGACTGGCGGGCGCGTTGGAGGACGAGAAGTCATGAGCGTTGCCGTTGCGCACACGCGCGAGCGATGGAGAATGGGCGTCGAAGCGCGCGCGCTCGTGTTGCTCACCGCCGTGCTGCTCGCGTTCGGGCTGGCGGTGCTCTACAGTGCCAGCGCGATCGTCGCGCTTCAGGAGGACAAGGCCAGCACGCACTATCTCGTGCGTCAGTTGACGGGGCTCGCGGTCGGCGTGGTCGCGTTCGCCGTCGCGGCGAAGATGGACGCCGAGCGCTGGAACCGGTGGGCGTGGCCGCTCATGATCGGCACGATGTTCCTGTTGCTCGTGATCATCTTGCCGTTCACGACATCCATAGCGCCCCGCATCAACGGTTCCCGCCGGTTTCTGTTCGGCTCATCGCTTCAGCCGTCCGAGATCGGCAAGCTGGCGGTGATCGTGTGGACGTCGATGCTGATCGTGAAGAAGGGCGATCAGCTCCGCCGCCTAACGAAGGGGCTGCTTCCGTTCCTCGTGGTGGTCGGCGTGCTCGACGCGCTCGTGATCCTCGAGCCCGACCTCTCGGTCGCGATCATGTACACGCTCATCATGGGGATCATTCTTTTCGCCGGGGGGGTGCGGATCGGGCATTTCGTGGTGCTTGGCATGGTCGGGATCCCGGTGCTCTGGCACGAGATGGAGCGGCTTCAATACGTGCTGCTCCGGATGGTCACGTTCCTCGACCCCGGGAGCGCGCCGACCGACTCGAAGTACCAGCTCTGGCAGTCCCTGATCGCGGTGGGCTCGGGCGGCGTCTTCGGGCGTGGGTTCGGCGAGGGCCGGCAGCAGATGGGCTTCCTCCCCTTCGGCTACAACGACTTCATCGCGAGCAACGTCGGAGAGGAGTGGGGCTTTGTCGGCATCGTGTTCCTTACGCTCGCGTTCGCGGCCTACGCCTGGCTCGGCTTCCGTATCGCTCGATCCGCCCGGTCGCCCTTCCTCCAGCTCGTCGCCATTGGCCTCACGGTGACGGTCGTGATCACTGCGTACCTGCACATCGGTGTCGTGGTCGGGCTGCTCCCCACGACGGGGCTCACGCTCCCGTTCATCTCGTACGGGCGGTCGAACCTCGTGCTTTCGCTGTTCATGACCGGCCTGCTCGTGAACATCGGCAGCACGAAGGAGCGGGTGCACGGCGCGGCGGCGACGGATCCGCTCGCGGCGCCGGCCTGGTGAGAGTTTTCGTCACGGGCGGCGGCACAGGCGGTCACCTCTACCCGGCGCTCGCCATCGCACGGGCGCTCGTGCGCCTGCAGCCTTCGCTGCGGCCATTCTTCATCGGCGCGCGGCGCGGAATCGAGCGCGACGTCCTGCCGACCACCGAGTTCCCGCACGAGCTGCTCGACCTGCATCCGCTCTACCGCTCGAAGCCCTGGAACAACTGGCGCACGGCGCGCGGGCTGATGAGCGCGTGGCGGAGGATCGGCCAACTCTCCGCGGAATCACCGCCGCGTCTCGTGATCGGTACCGGGGGGTACGCGGCTGGAGCAACCATGATGTACGCGGCGCGCCATGGCGTGCCGTTATTCATCCAGGAGCAGAACAGCTTCCCGGGGCGGACGGTCAGGCTCTTCAGCCGGTTCGCGCGCGAGATCTACCTGGGCTTTCCCGAGGGCAGTGCACTGTTGCCGCCTGCGGCACGTCCTCGCGCGGTGTACACCGGAAACCCCATCGCACCCCCGCCGGAACCGAGGCCCAGCCGCAC